>CAZANK010000230.1:0-6319 GCA_964486235.1 uncultured Prolixibacteraceae bacterium
AATTTTGCCCAGCTTACCGGCTTGCCCGCAAAGCCACCGCGTTGGACGTTCGAACCTTGGTTCTGGTTGATGACCGATCCGGAAATTCCTGGAGGAAATATCTCTACATTGAAAGGAGAACACTTTCTTGAAATGACGAAAAAACTGAAAGAGCTTAATATTCCGATTGGTGTTACTTGGTTTGAACCACCTTGGCAAGATGCCCGAACGACTTTTATTCCCGATAAAGAATTCAGCTCTGACTTAAAGAAATTGATTGCCGATTTAATCGAACAGGGAGTGAAAACACTCGCATGGACCGTACCCTATACGAGTCCCGGGGCATCCAACTGGGAGGAAGCAGTCCGCAATAGTTATCTGGTCCGAAAACCAGGAGGAAAAACAGATAATAGTCAAATCACGATTTCAAGGACTGGGGAGTTGGAAGGAACATTCTACAATAAAATTGACTTCTTCAATCCTGACGCAGTTAATTGGTGGCAAGCTCAAATCGAAGAATCGGTTGATTTGGGGCTGAAAGGTTTTAAACTGGACGCAGGACAGGGGCTCCCATCCGATGGATTATTATATGGTGGCAGGATAGGCAAAGATGTGCATAATTCGTATGCACTCGAATATAATCGTGTTTTTTATGAGTCGTTGAAAAGAAAACTGGGAAACGATTTTTTAGTGATTCCCCGTGCCGCATGGATCGGATCCGGAGCATATACGAATTTCAAATGGCCGGGCGATTTAAGCGGAAGTTTCGCCAACAACGGTTTGCCATCGTCAGTGTATTCTTCGCTTTCGTTGGCATTTTGCGGTATTCCTTTTGTTTCGACCGATATTGGTGGTTTTGTCGATCGTCCGGCACCAGAAGATGTATGGATTAGATGGGCTCAATTCGGATCAATGCTACCAGGAATGCAGACTCTGCACATGCCTTGGTGGTACTCCAGAGAAGCAGAGGCTCATTTTCGCTTTCTGGCTTGGCTGCATACCGACCTGATCCCGTACTGGGAAACCTTGGCAAATGAAGCCCATGAAACCGGGACCCCCATCTGTCGTCCTCTAATATGGAATTACCAAAATGATCAGAATACCTGGTATGTGGACGATGAATTTACGGTGGGTGATTACCTGTTGGTAGCACCATTCATGAATCCAGATCGAATGCGCGATGTGTATCTCCCTGAAGGCAGATGGTTTGATTTCTGGAATGACGAACTGCTGGAAGGAAAACGAAAAGTGCGTTGGTTTAAAGGTTGGCAAGAAAGCCTGTATAGGTTTCCGCTTTATGTGAAGGAAGGGGCTGTCATCCCGATGGAGGTCAAAAATGATATCACCGGCTTTGGCTCGAAGCATTCCGAAGGACTAATAACCTTGGCTATGTGGCCCGAGAAAGGTGCAGAGACTGAATTCATTTTGAATGACCGGGAAGGCCCGGTATCCGTCACAACGAACTGGACGGACGCAGATGAAATCCGGGTAAGCTGGGGAAGGTCCGAGAAGGATTACCTGTTTCGTCTTCACCTGCAGGGGCAGCGGGTGCCAGAAAGACTATTTGCGGGAAATGGGGAATTGAGCCGTCTTGCCGACCTCACCGCTTTTCAGGAAAACGCCGCAGACAGTTGGTTTTTTGATCCTAAAGCCCAAAAACTATGGGTGAAAAAGTTTCATGATATTGACTCAGGAAACGTTAGAATTACCTTGAAACGAATCAAATGAAATATTCACAAGAGGTATTAAAATACCCTAAGGGCAATGTGATTATTGACCATCTCGGTCCATGGGCTGGCCCGGCAGTCTGTGTTTCGGCTGTGAACACGCGGAATACCCGAAATTTCACCTAATCTGGATCATTTAATTATGAATTCAATCAAATTATTGAGTGAAAAAGTGACTCTTCCGGTATTTTTTCTTGGTTTGAACTTCCTGGCAGGCGGGCAGGAAAAGCCCAACATCATCTGGCTGATGGCAGAAGATATTTCAACGGATATTGAATGTTATGGGATGCAGGCTGTGAAAACCCCGCACCTGAATAAACTGGCTGAAACCGGACTCCGATTTACAAACGCCTTTTGCACGAACCCAATCTGTTCCCCCAGCCGTTCGGCTATGTTCACTGGGGTATTTCAAAGTAAGGTTAACGCGCAACATCACCGCAGCAACCATGAAATTCCGCTGCCTGAACCGTATGAGCCGTTTACTGAGGTACTGCGCAAGAATGGATACACCTGCATTTTGGGAAACAGTAATGTTTTAAACAAGGGCAGGAAAATAGATGTAAACTTTAAACATACAGATCTGGGGGAATGGGATGGGAAAGAGAACTTTGGATTATTCGACAAATACGATGAATTTTCGAAAGAAGACCAGCCCTTTTTTGCACAGATACAATTTCAGGTTACCCATCGGGGAGATTGGTGGGACGAAATACGTTTAAAATCGAAGAAACAGGTCAATCCCGACGATGTGGTTCTTCCACCATACATGGCCGATCATGCCGTCATCAGACTTGACTGGGCCAAATACATGGACCAGATTGAATACATGGATTCCGAAGTAGGAGCAATCGTCCAGGATTTAAAAAACAAGGCAATTTATGACAACACCGTGATTTTTTTTATCGGGGATAATGGTCGGTGCAACATACGGGGGAAGGGCTACCTCTTCGATCCCGGCCTTCGCATACCTTTGATAATGAGTTGGCCTAAAGGAATAGAACCTGAGCAGGTACGCGATGATTTGGTTAGTTCGATAGATATTACAGCGACAATCCTTGACTTGGCCGGTGCCTCCATCCCTGGTTATATGGAAGGCAAGTCTTTTCTCAGGCCTGATTTTTCACGCGAATATGTTTATTCGGCACGTGATCTTTGGGATGAGGTTATGGAAAAGTCGCGCTGTATCACTACCCGACAATACAGGTACATCCGCCATTACCTGGCAGAAGTTCCTTATGATGCACACCAGGCCTATCTTGAATTTTACCGGCCCACAGTTCACATCATGCGAAAACTAAAGTGGGAAGAAAAACTGGACAGTCCCCAGATGCACTTTTTCAGTAGCCACAAACCGGAAGAAGAACTTTACGATCTGGCTGCTGACCCGCATGAATTGAATAATCTTGCAGGAGACCCGTTATTCCGCGATGTTTTGGGAATGATGCGCGACCAACTGAAAAAGGTGGAATCAGAAGCCACTGGTACAAGGCCTGATTACATTCCCGTCGTTCCTGAAGCAGTTGAGGTATACGACTGGGTGAAATACATGCATCGAGATGCCTATTTGGAGATGCTCGACGGGAAAGAGATTGGATTTCAAAAATACGAGAAGTTATTCAATGAACGATAAACAAGAGTCTGTGAATAGCTTGGCAGGGTGGCGATAATTATTGAGTCTAATAAATGGAGAGTCAAGATTATAAGTCTTAATGAGTTTGTGTAGTCCCGGGAATCATCATTCTTAATAATAAATTGTGTTATTTTGGAAAAACGGGTGAATGAAAGCAAGTTTTAAAAAATACAGTATAAAAAGATTGAACCATGGAAAAGAACAGAACAAAGACTTTTGAATTGATCGTACTGGGAATGACAGCGGTATCTTGTTCCTCTCCGACTCAAAAAAGCGAGGCGCAACGTCCAAATATCATTTACATCATGAGCGACGATCACGCCTATCAGGCCGTTAGCGCTTACGGACATGGGTTAAACCAAACGCCCAATATTGATCGGCTGGCAACGGAAGGTGCAATTTTTACCCGCGCCTGTGTGACTAACTCGATATGTGCCCCCAGCCGTGCTGTCATGCTGACGGGCAAACACAGTTTCGTCAATGGGAAAGTCGACAATGTCAGCCCTTTTGACTGGAACCAGGACAATTTTCCCAGGCGGCTTCAGCAGGCCGGCTATCAGACTGCAATGATTGGCAAAATTCACCTGGATGGATTTCCTCAGGGATTTGACTTTTCGATGGTATTGCCGGGACAGGGACAGTATTACAATCCTGATTTTCTGATTAACGGAGAGAGAAAACAGATACCAGGTTATTGTACCGAAATTATTACGGAACATACCTTGAAATGGCTTAGCGAGACGCGTGACAAAACCAAACCCTTTTGTCTGCTGTATCATCAGAAAGCTCCTCACCGAAATTGGCTTCCGGCACCCAAATACCTGGATCTCTATGATGACACCATATTCACGCCCCCGCCTACTTTTTATGACAATTATGAAGGGCGAGGTACCGCCGCCAAATCACAGGAGATGCAGGTTGACGGTCATGCCCAATGGGGGCACGATTTCAAACTGATTGTTGACCCGAACGGCGACAGCACCGGTTTCGTGAACAACCTGAAGCGCATGGATGCCGAACAACGACAAGACTGGATGGATGCTTATGAAAATGAAAATCAGGAATTTCTGCAAGCAAAACTGCAGGGCAGAGAACTGTCCGAATGGAAATACAACCGCTATATCAAGGATTACCTGCGCTGTATCCAATCGGTGGATGATGGAGTTGGAGAAGTGCTTGATTATCTCGAGAAAAATGGTCTTGCGGAAAATACCATTGTTGTTTACACTTCTGATCAGGGCTTTTATCTGGGCGAACATGGTTGGTTCGATAAGCGTTTCATGTACGAGGAATCGTTTAGAACACCTTTACTGATTCGCTATCCGAGAGAAATAAAACCGGGAACGAAAATCGACAGATTGGTGCAGAACCTCGATTTCGCGCCGACTTTTCTGGATTATGCAGGCGTTGAAATACCGACAGGCATGCAGGGCGAGTCATTCCGTAAATTAGTTGCGGGCGAAACAGGCAAATGGCGCGATGCGGTTTATTACACCTATTATGAATACCCGTCGGTACACATGGTAAAACGCCACTATGGGGTTGCTACCGAACGTTATAAACTTATGCACTTTTACTACGATGTAGACGAGTGGGAAATGTACGACCTGGAAGCTGACCCGCAGGAAATGAAAAATATTTACAACGAACCGGCTTATAGGGAAGTACAACAAATGCTTCACAAACGACTGGAAGAGTTACGCGAAAAATACGGTGATTCAGACGCCAGTAATCAACGGTTCCTGGATACTTTCCTTTCTTCAAGTGGGAAAAGGTAGTCCTGCTTTTCACGAAAGAACAAAGCAAGAGACTGCCTGCGGCCTGATTCTATATTTTTTTTACTTTTGGACTGGAAGGAAGATGAACGAACTTAAAGAAAACAGAGGTGAAAAAATACTTGGTCTTTTTTGTGTTAGCCGGGTTTTGCCTGAACGGATCGGGTCAAACCAAGGTCGATTCTTTGTTTGAAGACATCAGGTTCCGGAACGATACCGCACGGTTCTTCACCACGAAGACAGTCGATTTCATACGGATAAAGTCAACGGTTTCTGAAGGTGTCGAGTTTGCAGTAGTGATTCACAAACCGGAAAAGCCGTCGCCGGTTTTACTGCTTTCGCACGGATGGCATCAGTCGGTCATGCCCCCCTCGCGGGAGAGTGAAAATCCTTATCCCGGCTTTCTTTCCATACAGGTCGATATGCGCGGACGTAAGTTTTCGACGGGTAAACCCGATTGTAACGGACTGGAACTGTACGATTTTTACGATACGTGGTTGTATGTGGCCGCACATTATAAGGAATACATCTCCGACCCCTCGCAGGTCTATTATTGCGGAGGAAGCGGAGGCGGGGGAAACGGATTCGCCCTGATTGGCAAATTTCCTGATTTGTTTTGCAGCGCCCTGATCTCATGCGGAATGAGTGATTATGCCGAATGGTTCAGAAATGATGAGATTGGCGAGTTCCGGGACGAGATGGTTGTCTGGATTGGCTGTACGCCTGAACAGGATGAAGAAGCATACCGCTCGCGGAGCGGATTGACGACGGTCTGTAACATGCTCACTCCGGCGTACATTGTTCACGGAGAAACAGATATCCGGGTTCCGGTAACACATTCCCGCAATTTTGTCAAAAAGGCAAAAAAGTACCGGAAACCCGTGCGGTACCTGGAACTGGAAAACGTCGGGACCAGAAGCCATTGGGGAAGAATAACACCCGAACAGGAAAGACAGCGGGAGGAGTTCAGCCGGCAGGCCTTATCGGTTCATCCGGCGCCCCAGTTACCTCCTTCAGGAAACCTGGTTGTTGCGGGTTACGTGGTGACCAAACACTTTTCCGTGTTCATGGACGCCATCGACAAGGTTGGTAAAATAAAGTACGACCTGAAGGCCAGGAAAATATCGTTCACGGAAGGAAGCGGAGAAGTGAAATGGAAATAAAGATAACCGGCTTGTCCTGATCATCATCTTGTCCCGGGAGCGGGG
>CAZANK010000231.1:0-1358 GCA_964486235.1 uncultured Prolixibacteraceae bacterium
GAAGAAAACTCAACTGTTTGCTTATAAAAAAGGTTCCTGTAAAAAGTACAATAGTTACAATTAATTGAAAAATAACCAGTCCACTTCGTAGTTTGCCATGCGAACCTTCATATGTATGTATCCCCTTTATAATTTTTACCGGTTTAAACGATGCCAAAAAGAAAGCTGGATAACTTCCCGCAATTATTCCCATTACGATTCCAAAGACAACCATTAAAGGAATGGTTCCAAAATTACCGATGTAGTTAAATACAAGTTGTTTATCGATTAAATTATTAAAGGCAGGTAGCAATATTTTTATTAAAGCTAAAGCAAGTGCCAATGCTATTAAAGTAACAAAAACCGATTCTGATAAAAACTGTAGAACAAGGTTATTGCGGTTTGAACCCAATGATTTTTTTATTCCTATTTCTTTAGCACGATTTACAGACCTGGCAGTGGACATATTCATGTAATTAATACAGGCAATTACAAGTATAAAAACTGCAATTATCGAGAAAATGATCAGGTAACTATGATTGCCCAAAGGTTCCAGCCCCGCTTCTACCTCATTATCAAGATGGATTTCTGTTAACGGTTGTGTGTACCATTTATATTGTTCTCCCCGTGCTGCTAATGCTTCAAGCGATGATCCACTGTTCTGCTTCATATACGGCCCAACATATTTCTTCACCACATCTTCGAGTTCTATATCTACATCTTGATTAGATGCCCCCTCTTTCACAAGGACATAAGTACAAAGCAGATTATTAATCCAGTTCATATTATTGTCGACCCACTCGCTTTTTATTGAAGCCAGAAAATCAGGTTTCATATTTGAGTTTTCGGGATAATCCTTTATTACTCCGGTAACTATGTAATCGTGGTCGTCTATCCAGGAAAGAGTTTGCCCAAGAGGATTTTCATTTCCAAAATAACGTTGAGCTGTTGTTTCGGTTAAAACCACCGTATAAGGCTGTACCAAAGCCTTGTTTGGATCACCGAAAATAAAAGATGCCGAAAATATTTTAAAGAAATTAGCATCAACAAAATACCACTTAGTCTCGCTAAACACATTGTCTTTGAAACGAATAACCGGTTGTCTGTAATAAGCTACACGAACCGCCTCTTCAACTTCCGGTATTTCATCTTGCATGACTCTCGCCAAAGGAGGACTTGAAACCGGTAGATTTCGATTTTCGTTGTTTGTACCGTAAAACAAATTCACCCGGTAAATCCGATCCGATTTTTCATGAAATTTATCGTAGCTTAATTCCGATTGAACATACAGCATAATCAGGATACATGCCGTAATTCCAATGGCCAACCCAACAACATTTATTGCCGAATAGAACTTGTTTCTCGTTAAGTTTCGCAGG
>CAZANK010000231.1:1458-6307 GCA_964486235.1 uncultured Prolixibacteraceae bacterium
TCTTTGGTTCGTCGCTGACTATCAGATAATGATAGTGCGAAAATGCCCAAACAGCAGATGAAAATAGCAAGACCGGAGAAAAGCGAAAATATTCTCCTAAACTGCAACTCGCTCTTGTACATGGCTTCAACACCTTGGTCCATAAATTTTACTTCAAAAGGGAAATCTGGTGAGTACAACTTTCCTATGTCTGTTATCTTTTCAACGATGCAGTTTAGGGAAGAAAAATCAGCAGTGCTGAATTTTACCAGACAATATGCTGAAAAAAATAAATGGGTTGGTTTCCTGTTTAATATTATTAATGGGATAAGTGGTTTATTTACAGGATTAACATGGAAGTCTTTTACAACACCGACAATTTCATAGTCTTTATTCCCAAAAAATGCTTTTGTACCTATTGGGTCTGTCAATTCATTTTCTTTTATAAAAGTTTCGTTGACAACTATTTTATTTGATTCAGTTGACAAATCTTCAGTGAAAAGCCTTCCTGCGACTGATTTTATCTCCATAATTTCAAAAAACTGTGCATCAGCATCCATCGAGTTAATAGCAAAGTATTTTTGTTCCCCGTTTGTCATGGTAAGTTTGCCTGAATTCACATTTATGCCTACATCTCCAGGATAAAACCGTGCGAGTGATACGTGCTTTACTTCTGGCTGTTTGATTAACTGGTCTTTCAAAACATCAACTTTGGCTAAGAGCTGTTCATTAATTTTAACAGCCAGTATATTATCTTGTTGGTATCCTAAGTCAGTAGAACCGAACCGAATTTGTTTCTGTACAAGCATGGTAAAAGTTATCAGTACAATTGCAGTGACAAATTGAAAAATAACAAATGACTTTCGTAATAGAGATTTCTCATTAGAGGGCATGGTAAAACTCTTTATGTTATAGTAAGAAAGAAATTTGTAATATCTGATCGAAGGGGGCAAACTGGCAAGTAAACCCAGAATGGAAACAGCAGTTAAAGCCCCCAAAATAAATATGGGAGACCATAACAACTGGCTGCTGATTTTAAACCCGGTATAATTTCCGATAGCAGAAGAAAAGCCCATGGCAAAAAGAAATGCCAAAGCGGCTGCCATCAAAAAAACAAGTTGTGATTCAAATATAATCCCCAGGGAAATATGAAACCTATTCGCACCAACAATTTTTTGTATTCCTTTTTGTTTTATGAGGCCATTACGTTGCGAAGCGGAAATATTTATATAGTTGATGAGGGCAATGACCAGGATCAACATAGCCACCATTGCCAAAATCATAATTTGACCCTTATTTCCCGTTTCAACCAATGACAGGAATGGAGAATTGAGTCCGCATTCGTTAAGATAGACATCTTTTAATGGGCATAATGCGATGTCTGTATGTTCTTTTCTTTCTGCAGGAAATAAATTGGTGATCAAATCACCGGTTTTTGTTGGACTAACACGCGCACCTAATTTTATGAAAATTAGAAAATTTCGCTGTTGCCAGTTCGAGAAATCTTCATTACTAAAGTCAGATTGAACATAGCGAATGGAGGAAAGTGAAGTAATGGCTTTTAATGAAAGAAAAGACTTCGCTTTTGGATCTTCAATGACAGCCGTTACGGTGAAAGGATATTTGTTGTTCAACATAACCGTCTGTCCTATGACTTGTGCTGTACCAAATAATCGAATCGCTTCTAATTCTACCAATACCAATGACATGGGCTTTGCTAAGGCATCTTTTAAGTTTCCTGAAACAGGATTATAAGTAAAGAAATTAAAGAAATTCTCATCGGCATAAATGAGATCGGAGGAGATGGGTTCCTTGTCTCTAACCTTAAAAACAGGCGGCTGCCATGTTTGCCTGAGCCTTAATGATTCTTTAATCCCAGCAATATTTAAATCAATTTGCTCTTTTAATATCCCCGGCTGAATGGCTCCGTATTGTTTTTGTTCAGGAACATTGTATAACAGGTATGAATCTTTCCCACTCAGGTGATGGGTGTCAGCAGTCAATTCTGTATAACAGTAAGCAGCGAGCATGAAAATTAATGACAAACTAATCGCCAATCCGAAAAGATTAATCAAATAGTTCATCGGTCTGTTCTTAAAATTCCGTAGAACAATTTTTAGTGTGAGTCTCATATTGAATATTTTATGCTGTTATAGATGTAAAATTAGTGCCCAGTCAGGGCTTCACTTTAAGTGAAACCCTGACTATTCGTAGCTGCCCTCCAATTGTTTGAACTCCCGACCTGTCGGGACAAGTTATGATTCGCCTGATTTTTTGGCGGACTTTGATTTTTTCTGTTTTTAGAATCATAGTAATCAGTTAATCACAAAAATCATAGTTCTGACATTTCTCCCCTCCTTCGGAGGGGCTGGGGGAGGCTCTTCTATTCATACCGTAACGCTTCCACCGGGTTGCGTGTCGCGGCTGTCCAGCTTTGCCAGCTTACGGTCAGGAAAGAGAGCGATACAATCACCAGAAAAGCTACTCCATAGTTGGAACCTGACAGGTTTGTGCTTTTTGTAGCTTCTCTCTGCAGTTCTTCCATTAACAAATACACTACCGGAAAGCTAAGTGCGATTGAAAGTATGACCATGTACATAAACCTTCTATTCATCAACATGAGCAATCGCCACTTTGAAGCGCCATTGACCCTTCTCACCCCGATTTCCTTTATCCTTTGCTTTGCCGTAAGCAGAGAGAGTCCAAACAGGCCAAGCAGGGCAATTAAAAAACTGAACAGCGCAGCCATACGGATGAAGCTTTTTAATCCATGCAGTTTCAAAATGAAGAAATCATTCCTTATCTCATCTTCCAGATAACTGACACTGAAGGGGAAATCCTGAAAGAATCTTTTCCATGTACTTTCTACCATGGCGATGGTTTCCTCCTGGTTTGTCGGATTTACCCGTATAAACATAGCCTCAAAACGACCTGGGTCACAACCAAACACTGCCCCTTTTGAATCTTCATAATTAGGACGGTACGAATAATTATCAATGATCCCAACAATCTGGCCGGTTGAAAGCGGAACGCGTTTACCATTCGCTGTTGCGGATAAAGCAATGCCTTTCCCAACCGGATTTTCAACGTCGAGCTGTTCGACAGCCGATTTGTTTAACAAAAATGCCGAGGGGGAATTCATTTGAGAACTCAGGTCAGACTCTCCTTCCACAGTTCTAATCCCAAAATTCTTCAGAAATTCAGGATCAACTGATATATATTGAAAAGGTATTTCTTCATCCTCTGCAATTTTAACATTCAGTTGAATTGCTCCGGTAACCACTGGAATGTTGGAGGATGCCGAAACTGAAAGGATATTTGGAATCTTTAACAGCTCGGACTTTATTAGTTCATAGTTTTTCCTGATCTTATCGTGTCCCATCCGCACAACAAGTAAATTTTTTGTATTTATGCCCATATCCATCTCTGTGAGGTGATTAATTTGTTTTGAAATGTAGATGGTGATCAATATTAAAATAATCGATACAGAAAACTGGGAAATTACCAGAACAGATCTCAGAACATTGCCTTTTAGTCCTTTAAAACCACTTTGCAAAGCCCTGATGGGATTGATCCTTGCAATCATGAAAGAAGGATAAGCCCCTGCAAGGATAGTTATCAGGAACAGGACAACAGATACTGCTATAACATACTGAAAATAATTGACCTGGATTTGGCGGTTGAAGATTGCACTTACAAGGGGTAGAAATCCCTGGACAATAAAGACTGAAAAAATGATGGAAACGAATGCGTAAACCCAATATTTGCACACAAACTGGAAGAAAATTTCTGATCTTCCGGAACCGTATACCTTTCTGACACCCACCTCTTTTGTCCGGCCAACTATTTGGGCAACTGCAATATTAATGAAATTGAAACATGCGATGCTTAGAATAATGATCCCAAGGAATTCAAAAAGATAAACAATTAATTTGGTGAATTTTGACATGTTAAACTCTCCCAGAAATGCTTCTGACTGGCTGTTGAAGTGAATCCATTCGAGGGGTTCCAGAAAAAGTTTGACCGAAGTGAAATCTCCCTTTTTTACATGGACATCCGTAAATTGTGGCAATTTCATCTCCAAAGCAGAAATGACGGCATTCTCTTTTAACAGAAGGTAGGTATAAACATTTACGCCAATGTTTTCAGTCTCCGTCCTTTTATAGCCCGGAAACATGTCGTAAACAGATGAGTATGATGCCAGGATGTCAAAGCGGAAATGAGAATTATCGGGAACATCTGCTACTCCGGTGATTTTCAATTGCAAATTATCATCCAGGTATTTCCCTAACGGATCTTCATTGCCAAAATATTTCCGGGCAATTCTGCTACTTATAATGACCGACTTATGGTCGTTCAACGCGGAATATCGATCACCTCGCTTCATCGGAAAAGAAAATACTGTCAAAATGGAAGGATCAGCAAACAGGAACATATTTTCTTTATAATCCCGGTTCTTATGAAGAATGTTGACTTCTCCCATCCATGTCACACGTGTTGTTGTTTCAATCTCCGGAAAGTTATCCTGCAACATGGATGCAAGGTTGTGCCCGGTTCTTGCATTGTCCCACTCACCCATATTTGGCTGCCGCAAACGATAAGCAACGCGATAAATCCGTTTACTGTTTTCATGGTAACTATCGTAGCTGTACTCGAAGCTTACATAAAGGTATATTAGCAGGATTGCGGAAAGGCCAATTGCCAATCCTGCCATTTTAACCACGGAAGTGGCTCTGTTTTTCCAGAGATTACGAATAGCTGTAAGAAAGAAACTCTTGATCATATTTTTTTACCCTTTACTCATACCTTAATGCTTCCACCGGATTTCGCGTAGCCGCCCTGAAAATCTGCCAACCTGCAAAAATGGTCA
>CAZANK010000232.1:0-6299 GCA_964486235.1 uncultured Prolixibacteraceae bacterium
CGCGGCCTTCCGTTGTTCCATCTTGTCGTACGTCTGCGCGCAGGTGATTCCACGATCCTTCATGGCTTTGTTGCTGCCGATATGAATGTTCGGGAAACGTCCCTTCTTTGACACGATCACGTTTATGGCCAATCCCATAAAGCAAAGCGCCAGCAAACCAACCACAATGACAAATACCTGAAAAAAATCCATGGTTTCCTTTTATTGACCTGCAAAGGTACTTAAAGCAAGCCACAAAAAGAATACCATCTCCCTGTCCAGTTTATTGATTTTACCGGCAATGTTAAAATTTAAACGCCCACATACCAGGGTTTCACGCATTCTTCCTAATTTTAATGCAAATTACACAGGCATGGAAAAACATATTAATCTGTTCAATTTCCCGGCAGGCACAGCCATATGCGTATATGCCATTTGGGCGTTGGTTCAACCGGAAGTGGCGGCCGAAGAAGATAAACATAATTATTCATCAAATAACCATTTACGATGATTCATCGAAGCTATCACATGACCCCCGGTCAATTCCGGGAGGAAGGGAAAAAACTGATCGACTGGATTGCCGATTATTATGAACAGGTTGAACAATACCCTGTGCTGTCGACGGTACAGCCGGGCGACATCCGGAAGCAACTTCCGCGTCATGCCCCGGAAAAGGGCGAGTCTTTTGACCGGGTGTTAAGCGATGTCGATCGGTTGATCATGCCGGGCATCACCCACTGGCAATCCCCCAATTTTTTTGCTTACTTCCCGTCCAACAGTTCAGGTCCCTCTGTTTTAGGCGACCTGCTGTCGTCCGGATTGGGCGTCCAGGGCATGTTGTGGGCCACCAGTCCCGCCTGTACCGAGCTGGAAAGCCATGTACTGGACTGGCTGGTCGATATGATGGGTCTTCCTGCCCATTTTAAGACGACGGCAAGTGGCGGCGGTGTCATCCAGGACTCGGCCTCCAGTGCGGCATTGGCGGCCCTACTGGCAGCCCGGGAACAAAAAACCAACTTCACCTGTAACCAGACCGGCGACTCCTCCAGACTGGTGGCCTACACTTCAACGCAAACTCACTCTTCTCTTGAGAAAGGCGTGAAGATCATCGGTATTGGCACCGACCGGCTGCGGAAAATTGAGGCCGACGAAAATTTTGCCATGATTCCTCAGGCGCTGGAAGCAAAAATGCAGGAAGACCGGGATCACGGACTGGTACCCTTCTTCGTGTGTGCAACGATCGGCACCACTTCGTCCAACGCGGTCGATCCAATCCGCCAGATTGCCGCGATCTGCAAAAAATACGGAGTCTGGCTGCATGTCGATGCGGCCATGGCAGGAACCGCCGCCATCTGTCCGGAATACCGACACCATTTTGACGGGCTTGAACTGGCCGACAGCTATGCCTTCAATCCGCACAAATGGATGTTCACCAATTTCGACTGCGATTGCTTCTTTGTGGCCGACAAGCGCGTTCTCATCAAAACCATGAGCATCCTCCCGGAATACCTGAAAAATGAAGCCACGGAAAAAGGTGTGATCGATTACCGGGATTGGCATGTCCAACTGGGACGCCGTTTCAGATCCCTGAAACTCTGGTTCGTCATTCGCCATTACGGGGTTGAGGGCTTACGGTTCCACATCGAAGGGCATCTTCGCCTGGCAAAACAATTTGCCGGATGGGTAGACGCATCCTCCGGTTTTGAACTGCTTTGCCGGCCTCTATTTAATCTGGTGTGCTTTCGTCACCAGAAAGGGAATGACTTTAACAAAATGCTGATGGATTCCCTGAATCAAAGCGGAAAAATCTATTTATCGCATACGGTTCTGAACGGAACCTACTGGCTGCGGATGAGCATCGGACAAACCCAAACCCGCGAAGAACATGTCAAAAAAGCCTGGGAACTCATTGATGCCGCCAGCAGGTCGTCCGGGTAATTTTGCGCCCTTTCGCGTTATCACGGCCTTTTTCGCAAACAACCGCGAAAGACGCTTCGCTAAGAGCCGGCACGTGTTGCTTCTTTCAGTTCACACACGGCTTCATGCAAATCCTGGTAAGGATAGTGGTGAGGATGCGCGAAGTTCAGAAATTTCAGTATCCTGAACGCGTTGAAATACTGGAAAAAACGTTTTGTGAACGCGGTAAGGGAAGCGCTATTCTGTTTGATCCCGCTCAGGGCATCTGCAAAATGACCGTCATCCAGAAAACGCGAGACCGGCAACGCGATTTCCCATTTCCCCGCGTGCCGGTCGTCCGTGTACAACCGCGGCAACAGTTGAAAAAACGCCTTTAAATCCGCGAACGACCGGAAGGAATAGGTTTGACGGAGCTTCTCCTCCCCGTTTACCCATTTTTGCAGGGCCGCCCCGGTACCAAACGGCACCCGGCCGGACACCCGCGCAGAAGGATACACACAGGTGGTATTCAGCTCAATCACCTGCCCCAGTTGGGTGAGTTTATGAAGGAAATAAAAGTCTTCCCCTGCCTGTCGCTGATTCATCCCGCCTTGTTTCACATAGGCATCAGCCCTTACGGCAAAAGCCGACCCAATCGTGTAAATTGCGTGCGGGTATCCCGAATAAGCCAACGCCTGTTTATAATAGTGCAGGTAAGTTTCGTAAAGCATCATTCCTTCCCGGTGTTGTTCGTCTTCAAGTTCATCGGTCCGGTGCCGGAACCTGATTGTGGTACCTACCGGTTTCAGGCCGGAACAAAACAATGCTTCGATCGCCGTCAGGTAGTTTTCCGCAACCAGGGTATCGGCATCCAGCGAAACAATGATCCCTTCCGGTTTGCCCAACAGGTGAAACCGCCTGACAGCCTCGTCCATTCCTGTTTTCCTTGCCCGTCCCACTCCCGCGTGCTTCTGGGGAAACGGAAGCGGATACACCGGATACAAGGTAAAGAATGCCTCAGGATGCCTGTCCTTCCAGTCCTGAAGGGACAACAGGGCCTGCCCATTCTGCCTGCTTATGTGCTCCGGACACCCTTCCGCCTCATTCATCACGACGATCACCTCGACGGCACAACGGGGAGGCTCGCAGGCGGCCAGCGAACGAATGGTCTTCAGCAACTCCGTTTCATTACACGCCGGGATCATCACGATCAGACCCAGCCCGTCCGAAGGACGCTCACCAATCAGCACGGGTAATAACGTCCGGCTTTCAAGATAACAGGAGGCAAATGACATGTTTTGCAAAAATAAAAAAATCCGGAATTCGTCCGGATTCAACGTACTTCATCCGCTAGGGCTTTTTCTTCGCGGCATACCGGGCATTCAGCGCCGTAAGCACTTCTTTGGTAATGTTATGCGCATCATCTCCGATCAGGATGCCGGATGAATTGAAAATATAGGAATACTTCCGGCCTGCATTGTATGTTTTCAGGTAATTCATCAGGCTGTCCAGTAGTTGCTGGTTATTGACGTTTTGCATTTCCGCCAGCTTCGCCGACAATTCCTGATCAAGCTTCACAATCGCCTGCTCCTCGCCGACAAGCCGGTCGCGCTCCTGAACGGCCCGCTGTTCGGTCAAAAATCCCCCCCGCTGAACCTTTTCCTGGAATGCTGCGGCCTGTTCTTCAAATTTCGAGCGTCGCGCGGCATATTCCCGGGTATACGCATCCTGGTTTTTTGTAAAGGAATCATGCAGTTCCTGTGCCAGATCGTAATTCAAGATCAGCGAATCAACCTTCACATATGCAATCTTCAAATTGCTCAACTGATCAGAAACTTTCCCCACCTCTGTGGAGTCGCCATTTTTCGCAGCAGTGAAATGCAAAACATAGATGACAAGTACGGCAATCAGCAAAACCAGATTCAGGATCAACGATGTATTTTTCATATTAAGTGATTAATTCATTTAACTCGTGCCAAAATTAAAAATTTATCATCAGGAATACATGGTATTCTTTCAAATTTTTATCCGTCTGATCAATATTCCGTTACGAACAAACCGGCATAAAATCCCATTTTCTTGATGACAAACATCGTTGTACGCCTTCATCCGGATATCAGGATCAGTTCGTCGAGCGGTCTTTTCGGAACATGATGAACGCCTTCTTCATCACGCCAGTATTTACAGTCACCCTCGTTCATCTTCTCCAAAACCACGGTCTCCGCAGGCTTACCCAGCGCCAGCACCTGAATGATCCCGTACCGTTCGTCCAACGTGAACAGTTTCTGTAACTCCGTTCTTTTCACCGATGCGACGATACAACCTCCGTAGCCCGCTTCTGCAGCGCCAAGCATGATGCTTTGGGCTGCTATGCCGTCATCGCATAAGCAATTGCCCGCAATCTGCCTGTCAAGCAGCATCACCACATATGCCGCGGGACGCTCACCAGTCACAGGACCGCCCCAGTCCTTCAGATAACCCGCCCAGCCCAGTAACGGAAAAACCTGGTCGCACAGCGCTTTTTGCGTAACCAGGATATATTTCAATGGCTGGGCATTTCGTGCACTCGCAGAAAGACGGGCCAGGTCAATCCAGTCTTTCAACTGACCTTCGGTGATCCGCTCTGACTCGCGGAAGCGACGGTAACTCCGGTTTTTTAAAATTAACGCTCTTAGCATCATCCTTTGTTTTCAGAAAACGAATGTATAAACTATTCGCCAAAAAAAGAATCGCAATTATTCCTATTTTCTTTGTACTTTTACCTACCAGAACAGGACACCCGGAACACGCAGATAACGTTGTTTGCCATACCGGACAAGTGAGGAGGCTTATCGAAAACAGCGCTTCGAGTAACATTAGATGCATGAGTAAATTTCACTTTCAGATTGACCCCTTATCCAGTCAGCTCAAGTTTCAGCAGTTGATTGACGCAGTCATTGACGCCATCAGCCGTAATCTACTGGAAATGGGAGACATCCTCCCTTCGGTCAACCAGTTATGCCACGAAAGCAAACTTTCGCGCGATACCGTTTTTAAGGCCTACGCGGAACTCAAGGACCGGGGGATCGTGGAATCAGTCCCCAACAAGGGCTATTTTATTGCACGGGCAACCTCCAAGGTGTTTTTGTTTCTGGACACCTTCAAAGCCTACAAGGAAGTGCTTTACGGTTCATTCCGGGACAACCTGCCCGGAAACATCGGAGTAGACCTGAACTTTCATCATTACAACATCGAAATTTTTGACAAAGTAATTCAGGACAGTATTGGCAAATATACCCGCTATGTTGTCATGAACTTCGATCACCCCCGGGTCCCGGAAATTATCAGCCGCATCCCGCGCGACAGGTTGCTGGTTATTGATTGGAAAATCCACTCAATGCCCGAGATGTCCGTCGTCTTTCAGGACTTTGGAGAAACCTTGTATCATGAACTCCGGGATCATCTGGAGCGAATCCGGAAATACAAGCGTTTCATCTACCTGTATCCCGAATTTACCTATCACCCGCAGGAATCCGTCACCTGGTTTGAGCGATTTGGGAAAGATCACGGCCTTGCATGCCAGGTGCTGAAACAGGCGAAAAAGTTCGACGTCAAAAAGGGCGACTTATACCTGCTCGTCAGTGACCGCACGCTGGCCCGGTTCCTGGACCAGTGCTCCGAGAAGGACCTGGTCGCCGGACAAGACGTCGGGGTCATCTCCTATAATGAAACGCCCATGAAAAAATACGTGAAAAACGGGATTACCGTGATATCGACTGATTTTGAACTCATGGGAAAGAAAGCCGCCGAGTTTGTTACCGGAGGACAGCCCGTCCGGATTCAGGTCCCTACCCGGATGAAAATCAGGAACTCCCTGTAAATCCGTGAAAACCTTATCCGCCGGTTCTTTCCTCTCAAAAAATGTTCTAAAACATTTTCTGAGGTTTTGAAAAAGGTGGAAACAACTTTAAATTTGCACAACATACCAGAACAGAACGGGAAACTATAACCTTTAACAAAACAGCCATGTATTTATTAGGTTTCGATATCGGAAGTTCATCGGTAAAGGCCTGTCTCATTCAAGGTGAATCGGGCCAGTGCCTGGCCTCCGCGTTTTACCCCGGGACGGAAATGCGAATCGTCGCCCCGCAGCCAGGATGGGCAGAGCAGGATCCTGAACGATGGTGGGAGAATCTGAAACTGGCCGTTGCCGAAGTGATCCGGAAGTCGGGGGTCCCGCCTGCGGGGATTGAGGCCATCGGCATTTCCTATCAGATGCACGGGTTGGTCCTGGTAGACCGGTACCGGCAGGTTCTTCGTCCGTCGATCATTTGGTGCGACAGTCGGGCTTCAGCGATCGGCGACCGGGCTTTTCATGAAATCGGCGAGACAGAATGCCTCGGGAGCCTGCTGAATTCGCCGGGAAACTTCACCGCATCGAAGCT
>CAZANK010000233.1:0-6287 GCA_964486235.1 uncultured Prolixibacteraceae bacterium
TTGTCAGTTCCCTTCCGGGATATCCGGAATTCCGTTTCCCCGTTCATTGGCCGCTTTGGGATAAATGCCGACAAAAATAATAGTGTTTATTCCATTTTAGAGATTACCTTTAGCGAATTCAAAAGGTTAATCCATGCAAATAAAGGTAAGAAGAAAAGATGTCAGATTTCTCCCTGATGCCAGCAGGGTGATCGCACGTTTTCTTTTTTTGGACGACAACAGGGCAAAAAAAATCATACAATCCGTCCTGAATATGTCTGATGGTGAAGTGGCTTCAGCATTAACCCCGGTATTCAGGGACTATTCACTCCGGCACAGAAATATCTCCAAAATTTTCGAGAGGCATTTTAATAAAATATCTCATTTGATAAACGCTCCCGAAATTGATCCGGGAATGCTCAGCCATCCAAAGAAAATCCTTATCGGATCTTATTTTACGATGGAATATTCGATTGAATCGGCCGCTTTCTTCAACCCTTCAATTATTGAACATCCTGACCAGTCTGAGACCGGACCGGAAGAAAAGAGGGTCATATTCAGTTTCAGGGCAACCGGAGAAGGCCATATCTCATCAATCGTCTTCCGAACAGGCGTACTCGATAAGAACAATAACCTGGTTATCGAACCGGTTGGAAAGATGCTGGAAGAAGCTGAACATATCCGCCGGCACATTTATAATAAAGAATCATTTAAAAATCAGTTGGATGAGATGAAAGATTTCCACGGCATCATTCCTGCCAGCCTCATACTGAATAAACTAAACGATCAGTTCACGTATGAAGAACTGCGGAATTGCATGGAGGAAACCAGGAAATCCGCGCATCTTGCCTTTGATAAGGATATGCTGATTAACCAGATCAACTGGTTAGCTTCGTCTCATTATGAACTCGATTTTTCGCTGGACACAAATATTTCGGAAAGGGTTATCTTTCCTGTATCCTCAAACGAAAAAAATGGCATCGAAGACGCTCGTTTTGTCAAATTTACAGATCATAACAACGAGATCACCTACTATGCAACGTATACTGCCTATGACGGCACCAGCATATTGCCAAAGATGCTGGACACAAAAGATTTTTATCACTTCCGGGTGTTACCCCTTCATGGTGAAATTGCCCAAAACAAAGGAATGGCGCTTTTCCCGCGCAGGGTGAACGGAAAATACGCAATGCTTTGTCGCCTGGATGGCTTTAATAATTACATCGCCTTTTCAGATAATATTAACATTTGGAGAGAGGCTCAATTATTACAGCGGCCTAAATTCCCCTGGGAATTGATACAAATCGGAAATTGCGGGTCACCCATCGAAACACCGGACGGCTGGTTGGTTATCACACACGGCGTAGGTCCTATGCGTGAATATGTTTTAGGAGCATCACTGTTTGATCTGCAAAATCCGGAGATAGAAAAAGGGAGATTAAAAACACCCTTGTTGATGCCCAATACCAAAGAACGGGAAGGCTATGTCCCCAATGTGGTCTATTCCTGTGGATCAATGATCCACAACAACGATTTAATTATTCCTTACGCCATGTCCGATTACGCATCTGCATACGCCACTGTTAATTTACGTGAGCTTCTGAATGAATTGAAAAATTCGTGACGATCGGGTTGTCCGGCCGTTCCGGTGGCCTGAATTGTTCCCTGCAGGATGAACCTATTTTCCTAAATTGTAAAATATTCCAATTTAATTGATTATAAGGAGCTGAATGTCGATTTTTAAGCGTATCTTGCTCCTAATATTTTAATTTTTATATCATGAACAAAGGAACAGTGAAATTTTTCAATACTTCGAAGGGTTTTGGCTTCATTAAAGATGCCGATTCACCCAGAGAGTATTTTGTACATTCCAACGGACTGAAAGACAGCATCAAAGAGAACGACGAAGTGACTTTTGATCTGGAGCAGGGGAAAAAAGGACTAAACGCCGTCAATGTTAAACTTGCCTAAGTTTAAAAATACACATTCGTTTAAAATTTTTTAAGCCCCGTTAAGGGACTTTTTTATTCTGCCTTGTGATAATCTTCATAAGCCTGTAAGACCGTCAAGTGGGAAATTAAATAGGCCAGCGAACTTTCAGCACCCTGATTGCGGTTTACCCCATAATTTTCAAACCCATCGCAACATCCTTTGGTTTCAAAATCATACAGGCTCATGCGCAGGTCGTTCTCTCCTAAAAACCATAAAAAGGAAGCATACAATTTGTTCAGATAATCTTTATCCTTGGTTAAATGATAAGCCTGGTGATACATCAGTACCATCGCCATGGCATCAATCGGCTGCTGAGCGAAAACAGAACGTACGCCTTCTTTTTTATACCATTTTTCATTTCCGATGACCGACAGGTAATTGTCCTTTAAGGTATGGCCTGTTAAAAAGACCATTGTCTGAAAAGCAGTTTTCGTTGTTTTATCATCATTTAGAAATACCACGTGCCTTTCCAGGCGTAAGCTTTTCACCAGGCGCATCAGGAAAACCCGGTACTCTTCACCGGAATGGCGCAATACATTCGGGTGGGTCTTTCCCAAAACAATATAAATGATATTGGGGTATTTCTCCACCACTCCGGGCAAGGCTTTGATCACCGTTTCAATTCCTTTGCTGCGTCCGATGAAACCAAACGTGAGGATCACTTTCCTGTTTTCAAGTTTAAACTCCTTTTTTGATTTCACGGCATCGAAATGAATATCAGGTACCCCATGTTCGATCAGGGCAATCTTTGTTTTGGGGACTTCGTAGATCTTCGTCAGAAATTCAATGGCTTTGTGGCTCATCACCACGATCTTCGTTGCCATTTTGCAAATCTCTTTTAAAATCGCCCTTTCGTTATAGGAAGGCGTTTTAAGGATGGTATGCAGGGTGACGATCAGCGGCATTTCAAGCCGATGGAGCAAAGGGAGGATATAAACCCCGCTATCTCCTCCGAATATGCCAAATTCATGTTCGAGTATGCAAATATCGGCACCGCTCAGATTAATGTATTTCACCGCTCTCAGGTAATCTTCCTGATGATCCTGGCGGATGGTCAGTTTTACTTCTTTGGGATATTCATAAGTCAGGTCATTGTCGTTTAAAGCAACGACAAACGCCTCGTGTTTGTCTTCTGTGTTTTTTGCACAGGAGAGCATTGACTTTACCAGGTTATCCGTAAATGTACCAATACCGCACTCACGGGGCGGATACGTAGCAATATAAGCTAATTTCATATTATATCGTACTCCCTTCGTAACCACTTTTTATAACTGTCGAAATCATTTTGAACCTTTTATTGGCTTTGACCATGTGGGAAGTATGGGCCGGTATAATAATTGCCTCTCCCGTTTTCAGGAGGTTCGAATGTTCATCAATGATGATTTCTGCGTCACCATCAATGATTTGGATAAACGAGTCGAAAGGTGAGGTTTTTTCTGCCAAAGTCTCCCCGGCATCAATCGCGGCAACACTGACACTTCCGGTCGTCTTCCGGATAATTGTCCTACTAACCACCGAATTGGGAACATACTCTGTAATTTCAATCAGGATGTATGTTTTTGATTTTTCAATCTCAGCATTCTGCATGGATTATTTCATTGAATTATTTCCATAAAGATACTTTGACTGATGCGTGAAGGCGTTATACAATTGAAGAGATAAGTTACATGATTCACACATTTTCAATATGGTACTCCCTTCTTTTATCCTTCAGCCTTTTGAAGTGGGATGGCGTCAATCCGGTGAATTTCTTGAATTGATTGGATAAGTGGGCAACGCTGCTGTAATGCATTTTATACGCTATCTCTGTGAGATTTAATTCATCATAAACGATAAGTTCTTTCACCCTTTCAATCTTGTGGGTCAGGTAAAATTTCTCAATCGTTATGCCTTTAACTTCTGAAAAAAGATTGGCAAGATAAGTATAATCATAGCGGAGTTTTTCACTCAGATAATCGGAAAGGTTTACTTTAATTTGTTCGTCTGTATAATGTACCAACTCAATGATTGACAAACAATCTGAATAAATCTTCCATCGTTACTTCCGATTGAATAAGACCGGAGTATTCATCCTGCTTGACGCCATAGGTGGTAATCATCGTCAAATGAACCGCTTTACGGGTTTTTGTTTCCCGGAGGATAACTGGCAGGAAGATCAAAGTGTATCGGAATGGGCAATTATACTTTTCTGAATCATGGAATCATGGTCGCCAATGCCCTTTGCCGTTGAAATGGCCACCATCGAACATGAAGAACCGCAACGGTTAGCGACACCGGGTACTATATCCATCGCAACAAAGCAGACTCATCCGTCGAACCTCAGTTACCGGATGAGTTTCTACGGTCTTTGTTATTGAATGATTTATAGTTATCTTTATAATCTTAAACTTTGGATTAGAGGCTTGTATGCAAAGATTATTATTAGATAAGATAGATAAGGTCAAAGCATTATGCATGGCATATAATGTAAGGACTTTATTTGCTTTTGGTTCAGTATGTACAGACCGGTTTAATGAAAAAAGTGATATTGACTTGCTGATTTCCTTTAATCCTATGGATTATGGAGATTACGCGGATACTTATTTTGAACTGGCCGACAAATTTGAGAATCTGTTCCAAAGGCCGGTTGATTTGGTTACTGACAAATCCTTGTCAAATCCATATTTTATTGCTTCGATTAATCAAACAAAGACTTTATTGTATGAAAGTTGAGATTAAGAAGAATCTGTTTGATATACAGGAGTCAATTGATTCAATAGAGCAATATCTTGGAGACATACGTGACTTTAAAATCTATAAGGCGAATAAGATGTTACGCAGAGCAATAGAGCGAGAATTTGAGATTATTGGTGAAGCGATGCATCGGATTGAAAAACTGGATCCGGGGTTAAGAATATCAAGTAAAAGGCAAATTATCGGCATGCGAAATCGGGTGATTCACGGTTATGATAAAATTGATGATGAAATTATTTGGGGAACAATCGTAAGACATTTGCCAACCTTGAAAATTGAGATTCAGAATTTACTCAAATAAGAAGTTTTCTCGTTGAATGATTAATAGTTATCTTTATACCTGGAAAACAAGGTGCTCATAAAACTGCGATGTACTGCTCAAAACAGCTACACATATTTATGCCTTCGAACTCAAGCTGGACAAAACCGCACGGGAGGCCCTGGATCAAATCTTTGAGAAAAAATATCTTCAGCCATACCAGTCCGATCCCCGTCAAAAGGTTGTCATTGGCGTCGACTTTTCATCCGGGAAACGGGAAATTGAAGAATACCTGGTAAAAGACCCTGTGTAATAGCTTTCAAAAAAAACTCGCAGACACCGTCCCTCCCCGTAAAAATTATCCATCCTGTAAATAATGATTTCTGAGAATTATACCCGATATTTGTAACATCTTAGAACTTCATTTTTAGAAAAGTTGGACTCGAAAAACCCGGAAATACAGCTCATCAACGCGTTTAAAAGAGGAGACCCCCAGGCTTTTAAGTCGCTTTTTGACCGGTACCACAAACGGCTGTATTCCTTTTTGTTCGGGTTGCTAAAGTCGAAAGAGGATACCGAAGAAATAGTCCAGGAAACATTTTTGAAAATCTGGGAAAGCCGGGAACAGTTTTGGGAGGACTACCCTTTCGAATCGTTGCTTTTCAGGATCGCAAAAAACACTTCCCTGAATTATAACCGGAAAAAAGTGAACCGGGCTGTGTTCGAAAAACATTTCGGGTTTTTTACTGATCTTTCAGAAGGCCCGGCCGATCAGTATATCCTCTTTCAGGAAACGCAACAGATCATCGAGACCATCCTGAACGGGTTGCCTCCCAAACGAAAAGAAATTTTCCTCCTGCAGAAAGTAGAGGGACTGTCCAGACAGGAAATTGCGGCAAAATTGGGAATTTCGGTGATTACAGTTGATCATCAGTTACTTTTGGCAAATAAGTACGTCAGGGGAGAGATCAAAAAGTACAGCCTTCTCATGATCAACATCCTCTTTTTATAAGATCTTTTCACTTTTCAAAAAATATTTCAAAAACGAATGGCAGTTTTTTGGAGTTCATGTGTATTTACTCATGACTTTAAAACCCATTTATGGAAACCGGCAGTCACATACAACTCCTGCAAAAATTCCTTCGCGGCAGTATCACCGACCAGGAATTAAAGCGCCTTTTCCTTTGGCTGAACAGCAAAAAAGGCAACCTGGAATACGAAATGTTGTCGAATAATCAATGGTTGTCCAACGAATTTGAAGCCATAAAGCATATCGATTCGTCTACCCTGTTCTCAAGAATTGAAGCAAGGATGAAGGAAAACC
>CAZANK010000234.1:0-3154 GCA_964486235.1 uncultured Prolixibacteraceae bacterium
TTTGATGGTTCTCTTTCTTATTTCCTGCTTTAACGGGAAATGCGGGGTGACAATGTAATAGTCAAACCGATCCAGGTTCTCATCGATGAAATGCTTGAACAAATCCATGTCCTGGTTGTGCAGGCGGATGGTGATTTCTGCCTTGTCGCCGACATTGGCTACAAATGAACTGTACAGAACCTGCTTATAGGTGCTTATCTTATCGAATAACAAGAGGATTTTTATCTTTTCCTGAGATTGAGCGGTAACATAAAAACCTTTTCCGTGTGACGATTCAATAACCCCCTTGTCCCGCAATATGGAATAGGCTTTTTTTACGGTCTCCTTTGAAATTTCAAGTTCGCCGGCCAGCTCGTTCATGGAAGGAAGGAAATCTCGTTCCCGGTAAGCTCCTTCACGAACAAGACCTTGAATGGCCTGAATGAGTTGTTTGTATACCGGAACCTCCGAACCCGTCTCAATCTTTATCATCGGTTTCATATCGTCAATCACTTGAATTTAGCCGTCATTGTTCCTTCGCTGCATATCCTGCGCAGGAGTCATTGTTTGCCCGGCAAATTTAATAAAAACCAGCGAATATTTCACCATACCACACCACAGTCAAAAACGGTGCACAGCCGACACGCTTTGAGGCACAGGACAAAATCCCACCGGTTTTTATCCACCATGAAACGTCTTTTATCCTGCGTTATTCATCACCTTCGGTTTTCAACGGGACCTTCGCGCGTTCTGCAATCATCATCACACCGTCCCACACCGGCAATTTACTGAATATCACGTCATTTCCTTTATTTTCCCAGTCCCTGGAGGCAATTTCGTACACTTTCCCGGAAATCATTTCCACATAAACCGGATCGCTGAATGTCGTATTTTTAATGGTCAGGCTGACGAGGTCCCATTTCATCTCATCGTCAGGGATCCGGTCTTTATACCACACAAGAAGTACCGGCGTTTCTTGTTTTTTAAATCCCGCCACTGTCAGCTTGCGGTAAGCATCGGATGAATATTCCAACTCGCCTGTTGCTTCAACCGTGTCATCAAAAAATCCGGCCATGTGCTGCACGCCATAGTATGAGGGACGTTTATAAATGACCTCGTGCAACAGGTTTGAGCGTATTAACCCGAACGACTGGAGCATATTGTCATAGCGCAGGTCGATGATCGTAAAGATGGAAGAAGGGACATTCCTGACAGCGTCGCCCGCCATTCTGCGTACATCCCATTTGGCCTGACTGACCTCCGTCCACGGATAATAAGCAAGGGCATGGGTCCATTCGAGCTGGGAGGGACACCCCACTTCGCCCTGGTACACTTTATACGCCGGATTGTACGACTTTAAAAGTGCGATGAATTTATCAAGTATCGGGTAACAATCGTCCGGATTTCTTACATAGGGGTGATAGGCCCAGTAATCAACCAGTTCATGTTTGTTTTCAGTTTTTAACGCTTCCATTAAGGTCCTGATAAAAGGCTCTTCCTCTTCCATGTTCCATAATGATTCACCCAGGATCACTGCACCGGGCTGAATCTTTTTTATCAGTTCGGCAGTTTTGATTAACAAAGGCGCATAATCTTTCTCCTGTTCGTATGGTTCGTTCCATATTTCCCATTGATTCACGACGTCTTTGTAGCGTTCCACCGTGACCCTGACATAATTCAACCATCCGGTCATTGCCGGTTCAGAATGGGTCAATGCAGCAACACCTGCACCCAGATTTATACTGGAACCGTAAAGAGGATTCCCGTAACACAGACAAATCCACGGCTTAACGCCCTGTTCATGCAACCCATAGACACAACTGTCGAGCCACGCAAAATGATACGTGCCTTTTACCTTCTCGCATTTGGCCCAGCCACTTTGCAAACGGGCATGTTTCACGCCAAGTTGCCCCACGTAATCTTTATACACGCTGAATTTCGCATAATCACGATCCAATGTCTCACACCCGACTGACCATGCGGAAGATTTGATCTCGTTTGCATGCCTTGCAGCAAGCCAGCCTGTTTGTTTCAAAGCGGGACCGGAATACTTAAAAACATCCCACGAACTGTACCTGCCCTGCGCAAAAGAAATGCCTGTCAGTACCAGATAAACGAAAAGCGTCATTCCTGTTTTTTTCATTCGCTTATTTTTTAATTTAGTCAGAAGATCGTTTTTACAACCAAGCCTTTTCCACGTTTAATCAATCCGGGGAATCTTTCAACGCAAAAATCAGCTCCGAAACGTGTATTTCAACCTTCTGCACAATCATCCGCCTACATTGGTGCGGTGTAGTGTGGTACAAATATATTCCAAGTTTTTCAATTTTCCAAAACGACACTTCACCTTTTTCCGCTTTCACCGGATAACTGCACTCCAAAAAGCCGAATCGCAGTTGCCAGGGAACGAAGCAGATAAAGCAATTCCTTGTTAATGCGCAGATTGCATACCTCTTCGTTTCGTGATCGCAATGACGTTTTAATAATCTGACTTTTCGGGGCAGATTCAAGAATGAGTCCGGAAAAAAAATCTGTCTCTTGTTACAAAATTAATTTGAGTGAAATGCAGGTCCTGTTGATTCCTGAAGCCGATTGAGTGCGGCAATAATTGCTTACGTGCTGAAGCTGATGACCGGCAAACGGTCCCACTTCATTGAACCGTTCCATATTGAAGCAAAAAACGGCACGATGATCCTGCTTCACGCTCAAAAATACTTCATAATCCCTTCCGCGATCAGTTCATGTCCTTTTTCGTTCGGATGGTTAACCTGAGCCATGAAGTCCAGCAAATTCCGGCCTTCGGTGACCTGCTTTCTGAATTGCGCGTAACTATCGGCCAGGCCAATCCGATAGGCGGCAGCCAGCTTTTTCAGCATCTCAGAAAACTGTTCCAGTTCATTTCCTGCTGCGGCCACATCCACCCCCATATCAGGAGACGGGGTCAGCAAAATTACCGGAATATTCTCATCCAATGCGGAATTGATCATGATTTCCACGGCTTCTTTCGAGATATCCAGTCCCATATTCCTGTCATTCAGCGCATAATCGATAAAAATAAGGTCCGGCTTATGCGTCAGCACGTCACGTTCAAACCTTTTTACTCCCTGCAGGGAATTTTCACCCCCGACCGACGTGGTGATCACATTGACGACCGCGTAAGGATACTTCTCCTTTA
>CAZANK010000234.1:3254-6277 GCA_964486235.1 uncultured Prolixibacteraceae bacterium
AGCATCTGAAACCGCTTTTTCGCTTCTTCTTCCTGTCCCAGCTTCCGCAGGGCCAGTCCCTGGTAAAAGATCGTATCGGGTTGCTGGTCGTTGTAGAACATGGCCGACGAGACCTGCTTCAGTCCCTTCGAAGCCTGTTGCCAGTAGTCCTGCGCTTTTCCCTTTTCACCCAGTTGTTCATGGGCAATGCCCAGCCAGTAAAGGATTTCATTTTCCTGGGCGCCGTACAGCTTGCCTTCACCCAGGTTTTCAGGATAGCTCCGGGCCTGTTCCAGCAACCGGACAGCTTCGGCGAAAGCCTCGTTGTCAATGGCTTTTCGTGCCATTGAGACCAGGCTGTACACGTATTGGCGGGTCACCTTGCCTTCGCCTCCTTCCCAGGGATGAAACCTGCGCGACATGATCAGTTCAAAGGCTTTTTCATGTTCGCCCAACTGGTTGTACAGCGTGGCCCGCTCCAGGTAAAGGTCATCCCTGTCGTCCACCTGCTCCGGGTACTGCAGTAAAAAGTTCAGTCTTTCTTCCGCAGGCCGTTTCAGCCGTTTGTACAACTGGTCCAGTTCCATCAGAATACGGGCGTCGGTGGTATCCAGTTCAAAGGCCTGCTCCAGTTCTTTCAGGGCCTTTTCAGGCAGGTTCAGTTTGTTGAAGTACGCCAGCGCCAGATTGCGGTGAACGGTCGGGAAACGGCCGTCCAGCATGGCCGAAAGTTCCCAGTTGGCAATGGCCTCCTCATACTGGCGTGCATGATACCAGAAGTTTCCCAAATAGTAAGGCGCACGGGCATCGGCCGTATTTTGGCTTTTCGCCCATTCCAGCACGACAACGGCTTCAGGTTGATTGGGGAAACAATAATCGGGACAGGCAGCGACGGCCTGCTTCAGGGTTTCCAGGGCAGCAGCTTTTTCACACCGCTGCCATTCAAACCAGGCCTTGTAATACAGGGCCATCGGATAAACAGGTTTTCCGCCCTGTTCGGCAATCCCGGTCCGGATCAGTCCGGCAGCCTCCCGGTAAAGCCCCGCCTGTGCATAGTCCAGCGCAAATTCAATGTACGTGTGAATATTTCCACGGATGAGGCTTTTCAGCGTTTCCTCAGCGGAACTCCGTCCGGCCTCCGAAGCGGCCAGCAGCACCTTCTCGTACAAAATACCGAAGTTAAACCGGTCCAGGGCAAGCGACCCCTCAGCCAGCGCGAGGGCATCGTCTCTGTGCCCCATGTTGCGCAGGATGCTCACTTTCAGGTGACGGGCTTTATGATGGTGTCCATTCCTGATCAGCGAGCGGTCGATCAGGTCCAGGGCATCATCCATATCCTGCTTTTTGGCAGCAAGCTGCGCAAGCCGGAAATAGCCGCTGTCCATCCAGGCCGCGTTCCAAACGGACTTGTAAAAAACCCCGTAAGCCTCCTCATCACGCTCCTGAAAACACAAAGCCAGTCCCAGGTTGAAATATGGCCCGCCATCCAGGGGATTGGGATTACGCCCGGTCAGGGTGGCAATGGCTGTCCTGAAATACGCTTCAGCCTTTGTAAACCGGCCTCTTCGCAGGTACCACAACCCAAGCGCGTTGGCACAGCGGCTGTCCTTCGGGTCGCGCCGGAGGGCTTCCTCGTAATACGGCCGGGGGTCATAGGTGGCGTGCCGGTATTGCTCCAGGTGAAGCCCCGTCAGAAAGAGCTGTTCATTGCTCGCGATCTCTTCGGGCTGCCTGGCCGGCTTTGCGGGTTCGGGAACCGCCTTTTCCCGGCTGGCTTCAGGCTGCCAGCTTACCAGGAGTCTTCCATCTGACGTGTAGACCCAAACCTCCGGTCGTGCCGGTTCGAGTCCTGTTCCGGGTACCTGTTTCTCATAGGATGTACCCGGATGAAAATCAAATCGTTCGTCCAGCAACAACCCTCCTTCATCCCTGACTACAATCCGTCCGTTGTCATATTTAGCTGTGGTATACACCTTTACAATAATTGATTCATCTTTTACTTCAATGTCCACCATCGCCTCTTTGGTGGCGTTTTTCACCACGCCCAGATCGCGGTAAGGCATGAAGTACTGACTGAAACTCTTTTCTTCACCCGGCATGATCCAGGAAAAGTCGGGCTGATTATCGGTGTACACGCCGCACATCAGTTCGATATACGGACCATCTTCGTCGGTCAGGTTCCGGTCCCACGCCTTGCCAAAATCGCCGTTTCCCCAGGTCCATTGTTTTTTGCCCGGCGATACATGATGATTGGCCACGTGAAGCAGCCCGCCTTTGCTGTCGTTTTCGTAACCTCCAACAAAGTCATACTTCGAGGTGATGGCCATATAAGAGGTCGGCACAGGAATGTTCTTATAGCGGGAAATATCAGTCCCCGGCGAATAATCGACCTTATAGTAGGTTCCCCTAGCGATGGGAAATCCGGAGACGTCGCGCTTGCCATGGTCAAATACAGCATTGACGTCGGGCGGGAACACCGACTGGTATGCATCGTTCACTTTCACGGCAGGATTGGCCCACCAGAGGAACGTCTGCGGAAAGGCGGTCCGGTTGTATAGCTTTACCTTGATCTCCAGGTAAGCCTTATCGGGATGAAGGGTAAAACCGGCCATACCGCGGGTGCGGAACATCCGCTCCACTTCGCTGCACCACACCGTGATACTGCCGTCTGCATTTTCCTCGATGCACGAATCGACCGCCTCGAAGGTCGACGGCCGGTGGTGCTGGGGCCAGTTGAATTCAATTCCTCCCGAAATCCACGGACCGGCCAGTCCCACCAGCGCCGGCTTGATCACCTGGTTGTAGTACACAAAATGGCGTTGTTTCATCTTGTCGTAAGCCATCTGTATCCTTCCTCCCAGTTCGGGCAGGATCATAATGAGCAGGTACTGGTTTTCCAGAAAGACGGCGTTCCACTCCCGGTCTTCTTTTTCGTCCAGAATTTTTTCAATCACCGGATGCGGATAAACCACACCGCTGCTTCCCTGGTAAACCCGCTTTTCAAGAAACATCGGGTTTTTCTCAGGCTTTCCGATCCCGTAGGT
>CAZANK010000235.1:0-6248 GCA_964486235.1 uncultured Prolixibacteraceae bacterium
GCACAAAGTCCAAACTTGTTTGAGACTTTGTCGAGCGTGAGCAATTTGCGCGAAGAGAAAATTGCGATTAAGAGAGCACAAAGTCCAAACTTGTTTGAGACTTTGTCGAGCGTGAGCAATTTGCGCGAAGCGAAAAAAAGACATTGTCAGTTGATTTCCATGCTTCATTTGCTATGGAAATCCAAATTGTTAAATATGATGAGAATAACGCTGTTTTTTATACTGATCACGATGAACCAGGTATTCGCCGGGAAAACGTATTCCCAGAATGCCAGGCTCAGTTTGCATCTCAAGAATGCATCCACAAAGAATATTTTGCGGCAGATTGAAGACATCACCGATTTCTACTTCATCTATGATGCCTCCGTGGTGGATGTCGAACGGAAAGCCAGCATTGAGGCGACTGATGAAACGATCACCGGTATTCTTGATGCCTTATTTGCCGGCAGTAATGTGGAATATAAGATCAACAACAGGCAGATCGCCTTAACGGTCGGATCATTTACTCCTGTCGTCAGCCAACAGCAAAAAACGGTTTCCGGCAAGGTCACCGACCCTTCCGGTGCCCCATTGCCGGGTGTTTCAATTATCATAAAGGGGACTACCCAGGGAACTATTACAGACAATGATGGAAATTACTCCCTGAAGGAAGTTTCTGCCGAGGGAATACTGGTGTTCTCGTTCGTGGGGATGAGATATCTGGAAGTACCTGTTCTAGGAAAGACCAGCATCAATGTGACGATGGAAGAAGAAACCATTGGCCTTGAAGAGGTTGTTGCTGTTGGGTATGGAACCATGAAGAAAGTAAATTTAACAGGTTCCGTTGCAACGGCTTCACAGGAGATATTCGAAAATAAATCTGTACCCAATGCTATTGCAGCTATTCAGGGCAATCTTCCTGGTGTTACAGTAACAAGGGCAAGCGGGAAACCAGGTTATGAAGATTTTGATATTCAAATTCGAGGTGCCACTTCTGCTAATAATGTAGATGCACTAGTTATTGTAGATGGAGCAGTTGGATCATTAAAAGATTTAAATCCTAATGATATTGAAAGTATATCGGTATTGAAAGACGCATCTGCTTCATCAATATATGGTTCAAATGCTGCTGGTGGAGTAGTTTTAGTTACAACGAAAAGTGGCTTAAAAAATGGCAAAACTATTGTCGAATATTCTGGTAGTTATGGAATAAGTACCCCTGCCAAGATGCCTGAACTATTAGATTCATGGAAAGTATTTGAAATGAATAATTTATCTTACATAAATGCAACCGGATCTGGTTGGATTGACCCTATATGGCTTTCATGGATGAAAGGCGAAGATTTAGATGTAAAGGGAAGAGAAGGGGTTTGTCCAAACGACTTCATCCCGGGCGAACGTTGGGTTGTACGCCCTGGCACCCCAAATTTATGGCGGTATTTTGGCAATTTCGATCTGATAAAGCTGTACACCCAAAAGCATAGCCCCGTGCATAGTCATAATCTGGCAGTAAGAGGAGGAAATGAAAAAACCTCTTACTACTTATCAGCCGGCTATTATAATCGCCGGGGAATTTTGAGGTGGGGACCTGATTCAAATGAACGTTATAATACCAGGTTTAATTTAGAGACTAAATTTAATAAGTTCATCAGCTTAAATACATCGCTTGCTTACACTAATGAAAATAGTTATCAACCTTCTGCAAGCGCAGAATATATCTTACAGCTTCTCTATAAAATATGGAATACTGAGCCAATATATCTGCCAGATGGAGTAAACTATAATCAGACTAATGTTTGGGATAACCCGAAAGCATTAATGTTAGAGGGGGGAAAAGATACAAGGAATAATCATTTGTTTGATATGAAGGCAAACCTGATGATTGAAAATGTATTACCAGGGTTGGTTTTTAACCTAATAGGATCAAAACGACTTGGTTTGGATAAACAATTCCAAAACTCCAGGACAATTGAATATATGGGGTATAATGGGACACCTGTTAGAGTTTCGAATCAACCTAATTCTATGCTGAGAGCATCAGGTCATACTGATTATTCTTCTCTTCAAACTTTTGCAACATATAATAAAACGTTTGGTGATTCTCATAATTTTTCTTTAGTTGGAGGTTATTCTTTTGAAGATTACAGGTATGAAGCAACAACAGCACAGACAAACAACCTTGTTACCAATGACTTTTATAGTTTGGGTTGGAGTGATGCAGAGAATCAAGCTGCAAGTGACAATATCTTAACATATGCTACTGCTGCTGTTTTTGGAAGATTAAATTATAATTTTAAAGAAAAATACCTATTTGAAGCCAATGTAAGGTATGACGGAAGTTCAAAACTTGCTCCGGATGTACGATGGAATCTATTCCCTTCATTTTCCGCAGGATGGAATATTGGAAGAGAAAATTTCTTTCCCGATATAATAATAGATGATATGAAACTTAGAGCTTCCTGGGGACAACTTGGAAATTCAAATGCACTGGGGTATTACGATTATGTCAGCATGCTGAGTGTTGCTTCAACCCTTCCTTTCAATAACACCCAGACACAATGGGTATATCAAAATCAAATTGCTTCCGAAACCAAAACGTGGGAAACCATCGAAAGCATGAACATAGGTATTGATTTCACAGCTCTAAACAGGCGGTTAGTCTTTTCAGGCGATTATTATATAAAGAAAAATAAAAATATGCTAGCCTACCTGGAAATACCATCATTGATAGGCATTAGTACTCCTACATATAATGTGGGAGAATTAAAAACCTGGGGTTGGGAATTTAGTGTAACTTTCAAAGAGATGTCTAAGAATTTCAAGTATTGGGCTACGTTAAATTTATCAGACAACACGAACAAATTGGTTAAATATGAGGGAAGAAATATAGTATCCGAGGGAAGAGTAAGCTTGCTTGAGGGTTATCCATTAGGGACTCTTTGGGGATACGAGACGGATGGACTGTTTCAAAGCGATCAGGAAGTTGAAGATTATGGCGTATTTATAACTGCACAACATGGTGCAGGTGATATGAAGTATATCGATCAAAATAACGACAAAAGGATATCAGTAGGTTCGGGGACTGTGGATGATCACGGAGATCTTTTGCATTTAGGGGATGATAATCCGCGATACCAGTTTGGTGTTAACTTAGGTTTTAGTTGGAAAGGATTTGATTTTTCCTGTTTTTTCCAGGGAGTAGGTAAGCGTGCTTTTTTTGTTGACAATTGGGATCTGGCTCCGATGAGAGCATCCTATAAAATGCCGAATAAACATCATCTTGATTACTGGACTCTTGACAATTCAGATGCTTTTTGGCCCAGGTTATATGCAAACAGTGATCACAGTTATTGGCCTTCAGATTATTGGTTACAAAATGGAGCCTATATTCGTTTGAAAAATATTGAAATCGGATACACTTTACCTTCATCAATTACAAATAGAATGCAAATAAACAAGGCCAGATTATATATTGCAGGTCAAGATCTATGGGAATACGACAAAACACTATCCGTTTATGATCCTGAATACTTAGACGGTAGCGCACAGTCTGTATATCCCTTCTCGAGGACTGTATCACTGGGGTTAAACGTTACATTTTAAAATATTACTGCAATGAAAAATATGAAGTCTATTTTAATACTAATTATAAGCATATTGTTCATAAGTTCATGCGAAATTGATCTGGATCGCGTTCCAGAGTCAAATTTGAGTGATGCTGCTTTTTGGAAGAATGACAGAAATTTTAAAGAAGCATGTAATAGATTCTACATGTATGTTGATGGACCTAACGAGATAGTATTAGATGATGTCAGATCAGATTATGCTGTTGGCACAACTCCAAATTCAGTTAGTGAAGGAACTCGCGTCACCCCATCAACGTCAGACGATTGGGACAAACCATACAAAATTATTTTTTGGGCGAATAAAATTTTGGAAAAGAGTGAAGATGTTGATATTTCCAAGATTAATCAATGGAGGGGTGAAGCAAAGTTTTGGAGAGCATACGCATATTTTAATCTTCTCTCAAAATATGGAGGCGTTCCTTTGGTATTAAAAACACTGGATATCGATGATGATGAACTGTATGGAGGTCGTGCAGAAAGAGCTGAAGTTGTTCAGCAAATCTATGATGACCTTGACTTCGCTGCTGAAAATTTACCAACTTTTACTGAGTTGGGAGAGACTGATTATGGAAGGGCATCAAGAAGTGCTGCTTTAGCTTTTAAAGCTCGTGTTGCTTTATACGAGGGAACCCGTCAGAAATTTCACGGATACGGTACACCTGCCGAACATTTAAACATAGCAATTGTCGCCTCTCAAACAGTAATGCAGGAGGGTGAGCATAATCTTTATTCTAAAAAAGATTTTTATTATCTTTTTCAGATGGATGGAGAAGGATTTGCAAATAAGGAAAATATTTTGCCGGCGATTTACGGAGAGGGGCCTGATAACAGCATTAGATCGCATGGTATTATGGGCCTTGTATTTAATGGGCACAATCAAGCTACAAGAACTATGGTTGAACAATTCCTTTGTACCGATGGATTACCGTTTGATAAATCACCTTTAGCGGTAACTCCTGAAGAGGAACCAACCCCATGGTACTTTTTTAGGAATAAAGATCCTCGGTTGCAGGCTACAATAATGCTGGAAGGTGAGCCGTGTGATATTCGAGGTTTCCTATATTATTGGGATAGTCCCGAGGTAAAAACTAAATATGCATACAAAAAGTATGATATAGTTACTGAGTTCTATACCTCAACTTACGTTGATATTATGATTCTCCGATATGCTGAAGTACTACTTAGTTATGCTGAAGCAAAATTTGAGAAGGACGGATCAATTTCCGATGCAGATTTGAATAAATCAATTAATCTTCTTCGTGACCGGGTTTCAATGCCACACCTGACTAATGCTTTCGTGGCGGCCCACGGATTGGACATGCGTAATGAAATACGCCGTGAACGAGCGGTAGAATTAGCTACAGAAGGATTTCGTTATAACGATATTATAAGATGGAAAATTGCAGAAGAGGTTTTGCCTGAACGAATAATTGGCGCATATTACTTTCCTGATGTATATCTTCAAAGCACCGTCACAGAAGATAATTTCATTCTTGTTGAATCATCTGAGCACAGATATTTTAATTCTGAACGAGATTATTTGTATCCGATTCCTACTAGGGAAATAGCCTTAAGCAATGGAACAATAATACAGAATCCAAATTGGTAATCCGATGATAATGGGGCTGTTCAAAAAGTACTGGAACGACTCGTCCCGAACTCCTGACTGCCGCCAGGCAGGTGTTTCGGGATATCTCTTTCTAATCGCTTCTGGATTAGTTCCCCGCTACTTTGCGGCGGGATAGTTCATTCAGACCCTGAAATATCCCGATACTTCGGAGCAGGGTGACGAATGCGAAAGAGTAGGTGCTTTTTGGCCGGATAAGGTGGGGTAAAATGGCTAAAATTGGAGCATAACTATCCCAATCAAACCTAAAAAAGGTCAGCTTTCAATCCAAATTTTTCTCTTGCGGATTTAAGGAATAAGATGAAATGAGCAATGAGCAAAAAGAACCGGATTAGAAATAGCATAAAAAAAGCCTTAATACATGAAGAGTGTCTGTTCATGATGAAACTGTCGAAATTCCTTGTATCTTATAACCCGGGCAATACATGTCCATTCCGCGTATCAATGAAATAGTCTTTAAAAAGACAGAACCAATGTTTATCGAAGTGGCATGAAAAATTTAGGAATTGTTTTTTGTCTGGTAGTATGGGGATGCAGTCAAGGGAAAATACCAAACGTGGCGATGCAAGGAGAACCTGTGGCAAAAACCGTTCTGCAGGTAAGTTTTGACCGATCCGATCCCGAACTGCAGTATATGATTACAGTGCCGGCGAAGGAAACAAGATCGGACAGTTGCCTGAAGGCCGTTGGGTAGTGGACGGGGCGCAATGGTTTTTGTTTACCTATCTTGTTAAATGGTGGGGCGATGGCGGGACCCGTTACCAAACAGATGAACTGACCGGCTGGGCAGAGAAGGTCTTTGAAATATTATGAATTTCGCCGTGGGGAACCCGTTCTGCAAAAGATCAGGGCCTCGTTCCAACTGCTGGAAGAGAAGGCAAAAGATTCCGGCTATGCGGGTTACATCGAGTCGTTTAAATTCCTTCCGGGATTTTGCAGGATCATTTTTTTATCTATATTTGTAGTATAGTACAGTATAGACAAGGTTGAAAAAATGCCTGAAATAAAGATCGATA
>CAZANK010000236.1:0-6207 GCA_964486235.1 uncultured Prolixibacteraceae bacterium
CATTTACATCCTGGAAGTTACGCGAGAGATTTTTTAGATGGATCTTTCCAATCCTCCCTAAACCGGCAATACCGATATTAATGTTTCTCATTTCGATGATTTTTATTTGGAATAATGATTTAAAAACCAAGCCTTTTAATGAAGTCTCTGTTCCTGGCGGCGCTCTCTTTCGGTGTTCCCATTCCCGGTATGATATCCTGCTCCACCACGATCCATCCGCTGTACGGTCTTTCTTTCAGCAGGAAAGCAATGGTTTGGAAGTCCACACTCCCTTTTCCCAGCTCACAGAAAACACCGTTTTCGACTGCCTTAAAATAGTCCCACCCCTGCTCTGCAGCTCTTTTGCCCACTTCAGGGTCAAAATCCTTGAAATGCACATGCCATATCCGTTTTTCATACCGTTTGAGCGCCTCCACCGGGTCGCCGCCTCCAAAGGCATAGTGCCCCATATCCAGGCAAAGACCTAACAGTTCAGGATTAGTTCGCTTCATGAGTTGATCTGTTTCTCCCGGCGTTTCCACATATCCTCCGCAGTGATGATGAAAAACCGTACGCATTCCGAATGCCTCCCTGACAGCCAGGGCTACCTTTTCTGCTCCTTCGGCAAAAGTCTGCCATCCTGCTTCCGTAAGTCCCATTTCAGGGGTGATCCGGCCTGCATTTTTTACCCGCCCGGGAATCGTCCCGTTTTCGTCGGCCAGAACAACAAAAGCTTCTTTAAACCCGGCATGGTACATTAATCCAGCCGTTTTAACGGCCCGTTCAGTTCCTTCGTCATGTGTTTCCGCCCTGGCCAAAGCAACCGGCACGAAGGCGCCCAATAATGAAAGGTTTTTCCGTTGAAGGACCTGACGAAGTTCTTCCGGATCAGTGGGCATGAAACCCCAGTCGCCCAGTTCGGTGCCTTCATAGCCGGTTCCGGCCATCTCATCCAGAACCAGTTGATATCCCTTTACTTCGCCTTCCAGTCCGAATTCCAGGGCTCCCCATGAACAGGGGGCGTTAGCAATTTTTATCATAGCGGCAATTTTAAAATTTGCGGGACCACTCTTTTGGCCACCTTTCAATGACGACCTTGGTTTGCGTAAAAAATTCAATGGCATGCCGGCTTTGTCCGTGCAGGTCGCCAAAAAAGCTGTCGTTCCACCCGCTGAAAGGGAACTGGGCCATCGGAGCGGCAACGCCGATGTTGACACCGATATTTCCGGCGTTTGCCTGATTTCTGAACGTCCGGGCCGAAAGTCCGCTTTGGGTAAAGATGCAGGCCATATTGCCGTAATGGTTTCTGTTCACAAACGCGATGGCCTCGTCGAGGGTCTTCATGGGAATGAGGCCCATCACCGGACCGAAGATCTCCGTGTTAATGGTTTTGCCATCCAACGCGAGATTCTCCAGTATGGTCGGCTTGATGAAGTTTCCGGTTTCATAGCCCTTGATGCGCGGATCTCTGCCATCCAGCAAAACTGTTGCGCCCTCTGCAACTGCCTGGCCGATCAGACCCTCCACGCGCGACCGGCTTTCCCTGCTGATCACCGGTCCCATATCCACCCCCTGATCCAGGCCAAAACCGGTAATTTTGGCTTTGGCCGCCTCATAAAGCGCTTCCTTCAGTTCGCCCTTTTCGTCGCCCACCAGGATGACATTCGAAGCGGCCAGGCAACGTTGCCCGGCACACCCGTAAACGCTGTCGGCAATAATCCTGGCCGACAGGCCAATATCGGCATCCGGCAACAAAATGACAGGATTTTTCGCCCCTCCCTGGGCCTGAACACGCTTCCCGTTCGCCGCTCCCGTTGCGTAAATATACCGGGCCACCGCAGTAGAGCCGACAAAGCTGATCGCCTTCACATCAGGATGTGTGAGTAACCCATCGACTGTTTCCTTACTTCCATGCACCAGGTTAATCACTCCGGAGGGAAGATCGAGCCGGCCAATAAGATCCATCACCTTCTGCATGGTCAGGGGAACCTTTTCCGACGGCTTCATGATAAAGGTATTTCCACAGGCAACCGCATACGGAAGAAACCAAAAAGGGATCATTCCCGGAAAGTTGAAAGGGGCAATACAGGCGCAGACGCCCAGCGGCTGCCTGATCATGAATTCATCGATTCCCGAAGCGACATTTTCGGCGAACTCACTTTGCATCAGCATGGGGGTCCCGCAGGCCACCTCCACGTTCTCAATGGCGCGCTGGATCTCTGCCTTTGATTCGGCAAATGTTTTCCCGCATTCGAGCGTGATGGTCCGGGCCAGGTCGTCAAGATGCTCTTCCAGCAATTTCTTTAACGCATAGAGCGGCTGGACCCTTTTGATCACAGGCACCTGTTTCCACGCTTCAAAAGCCCTGACAGCAGCCCCGACAGCCCGATCAACATCCTCGCGGTTCCCCGGACCTGCCGGGACCTTCCCCAAAATCTCCTGCGTGGCAGGATTGATCACATCGGTCGTGTGACGTTCTTTACTGTCAACCCAGGAACCGTTAATAAAATTCTTCAAAATATCCATCGTCGTTGTCTTATAAAAAATACCGTTGCCTCTTTTTATTTTCCACATACTGTTCGCGTGCCTTTTTTACCGAATCCATCTCTGAAACTTCGGCAACGGGAACATCCCACCAGGCATACCCATACCCTTTCATCTTCCGCTCCGGCACAGTCTCGATGCAGATGACCGTTGTTACAGGGATCGATTTGGCATTTTCCAATGCCTGATTAAGCTCCGCGATACTCCCGGCCTTGATGACATAAGCACCCAGGCTTGCCGCGTTGGCAGCCAGATCGACCGGTAAAACCGCTCCGGACAATTGCCCGCTTTCCCGGTCACGATAAACATAACGGGTTCCAAAACCCTGGCTTCCGATTGATCCGGAAAGGCCTCCGATACTGGCAAAGCCATGGTTGTCGATCACGATGATCGTCAGCTTGATCCCTTCCTGAACGGAAGTGACAATTTCGGAGGGCATCATCAGGTAGGTTCCATCGCCCACCATGACGTAAATTTCCTTCTCAGGGGCAGCGATCTTAGCGCCTATACCGCCGGGAATTTCATAGCCCATACATGAATAGCCGTATTCGAGGTGAAATCCTTTGCTGTTACGTGTCCGCCATAGCTTGTGCAGGTCACCGGGCAGACTGCCGGCGGCACAAAGAAGGACATCTTCCGGCGCAGAAAAATTGTTCACGGCTCCGACAACTTCCGCCTGACTGGGTAATCCTTCCGTGTCAGGGAGGTATGCTGCCGTTACTTTCTCATCCCAGCTTTTATTGAACGCGGCCACTTTATCCCGGTAGGCGCTGTCAACCTGGTAATCAGCGAGCAGTTCCTTCAGTTCCTGAATAATCACTTTGGCATCGCCTGTTAAAGCAAGTCCGCTGTGTTTACAGGCATCAAATTCGGTGATATTGATGTTGATGAAACGGACATCCGGATTCTGAAATGCCGTTTTGGAAGCAGTCGTAAAATCACTGTAACGGGTCCCAATGCCGATCACCACATCCGCTTCGGTGCTGATGGCATTCGCACCCTCGGTGCCGGTGGCTCCCACTGCGCCCAGATTGTGGGGATCGTCATAGGAAAGCGAACCTTTCCCGGCAAATGTTTCTGCCACAGGAATTCCGGTTTGACGGACAAGGGACAGTAATTCCTTTTCTGCCTCACTGTAGATCACACCTCCTCCGGCAATGATCATCGGCCTTTGCGCCGATCTGATCAAACCGGCAGCCCTTTTTACGGCCTCCGCATCCGGTCTTGGTCTGGCGATATGCCAAACCCGCTTGCGAAAAAGGGCTTCCGGGAAATCATACGCCTCGGCCTGCACATCCTGCGGGATGCAAAGGGTAACGGCCCCTGTATCGGCGGGAGAAGTCAGCACACGCATGACTTCAGGCAGGGCCGTAATTAACTGATCCGGCCGGTTAATACGGTCCCAGTATTTTGAAACGGGCTTAAAACATTCATTCGCTGAAAAATCCTGCGACCAGGCAGATTCAAGCTGCTGAAGTACCGGCGCCACTGTCCGTTGGGCAAAGATATCGCCCGGAAGGATCAAAACCGGCAGACGGTTGATGGTGGCTCCGGCAGCAGCAGTGATCATATTGGTCGCGCCGGGGCCGATCGAAGAGGTGCAGACAAAGGTGGAGAGCCTGTTCTTCATTTTTGCATAGGCCGCTGCCGCATGGACGCTGGCTTGTTCGTTGCGAACCTGGTAGTACCGGAAATCAGGGGATTGCTGAAGCGCCTGCCCGTAACCGGCCACATTGCCGTGGCCAAAAATACCAAAACAACCTGCAAAGAATTTCTGTTCAACGCCATCCCGTTCCGAATACTGATTTTTAAGAAATGCGATTGTAGCCTGTGCTACCGTTAATCGGATGGTAGACATAATCGTTTGATTAGAGTGTTTTAAAAAGAATTAAAATCCCCCTTTTGACTCAATAAAGGCCAGTATCTCGTCTTCATAGGGCGAAAAATTGGCACAGCCAAGCTGGGTCACAATGTGGGCACCGCAGGCATTACCCATCCGGCACGACCGGTACCAGTCCCATCCCTTGAGATAGCCGTAAATGAAGCCGGCTGCAAAAGCATCGCCTGCACCCAACACGTTTAAAACTTCCACCGGGAATCCCGGCACATCAATCACCGTTTTATCGGGCAAACAGACGCGGGCTCCCCTTGATCCCGACTTCATGATCAGTACATCGACCCCCAGCGCCAGTATCTTTTCAATGGCGTCATCAACATTTCCCGTGATCTTTGGCGCTGAGATTTGCTGGTGCTGAATGCTGAGTTGTGATTCATCTTTCAGGCAGGCGGCAAGGATCTCTTCCTCGGTGCCCAGAACAAGATTGACATTTCTCAGGAAGGCGCGGGTGGTAATGCCAAATGCCCGGATATCGTACCACTGGTCGGCCCGGAAGTCCAGGTCGAGCAAAACAGGAATGTCATTTTCCCGGGCAATTTCCGCGGCCAGAAAAGCCGCACTACGGGTAGGCTCCATGTTCAGGGCCGTGCCCGACACCTCCAGCATCCGGCATTCCTTCACATCGGCATGAAGGACATGGTCGATGGTCATTTGGGAATCGGCGCAGTTGGCCCGGTAATACACCAGGGGAAAGCGGTCGGGCGGTTCAATCCCCAATAACACGGCAGAGCTGCGGGCACCGGGAATGACCGGGATTTTAGACGTGTCCACATCCTCTCTTTTCAAAAAATTCAAAATAAAATCACCCACTTTGTCCTTACCGACACCGGTCAGGAGGGTCGATTTTAATCCAAGCCGGCGGCAGCCGACAGCAATATTCAAAGGCGAGCCGCCAACAAATGCATGGAACCCGGTAATGTCCTCAAAAGGAGCGCCGGTATCCTGCGAATACAGGTCGATCGACGACCTGCCCATGCAAATAACGTCAAATGCTTTTTGTGTCATATTTTTGATTCGTTTGCTTTCACGATTGGGACCCGTGGGTCTTTCCCCTTCCATGACCCATAAATCCACTGATGGTCCGGATCATCACTGTTTGCCAGCAACTGGTCGCTTCCGGTCAGAAAGTTCAGATAATAAACATGGTAGCCGTGTCCTGCCACCACCGGGTGATAACCTTTGGGAATGAGAACAACATCATTATTCTGAGCCACTGCAATTTCGTCGAGGCTTCGGTCGTCCGTGTAAACCCGCTGGATAGCAAATCCCTGAGGCTTGTCTATCTTGTAAAAATAGATTTCCTCCAGGCGGGCCTCCTTCACACGCCCATTTTCGTCAATTTTTCTGTCGTCGTGCTTATGCGCGGGGAAGGAACTCCAGTTTCCCGGGGGCGTGTATACTTCCACGCTGATTAACCGGTGACAGTCAAATCCGGGTTGGATCAGGCTGTTGATCTGACGGGTGGCATTGTCGCCTCCCCTGATCTCGATCGCCGCTTCTTCAGGCAGTTTGAAACGTGCAGGATGATCTTCGTCCGTTTCGCACCAGCCGGATGCAAGATCCAGGAATCCGCTTTCCGCCTTCAATTTGAAACCTGTGCGGCGCGGAAGATACAGCGTGTGGGCAATGCCGCTGAATACATCTTTCCTTCCGTTAACCGTTTTCCAGCTTCCCTTGTCGGTCACCACCGAATAGTTGCCCCCCAGCAGGATGATCCCGTATTCGTTTTCACCGGTATCACCCTCCCAGATTTCGCCTTTTTTCATCAGCCGCGCCTGAAAATTAAG
>CAZANK010000237.1:0-2446 GCA_964486235.1 uncultured Prolixibacteraceae bacterium
CGCTGTAGTAGAGGCCACACCCTTCGTTGAATTGTAAGGAAAGAACACGATCGTGAACTTACCATCCGGAAGCTTTGATATTTCCGTGGCTAAGCTTAGTGCATCGATGCCTTTGATTTCTTTCATGATTCAAATGTCGATAGCACAGCAGGGGGGAGAAAGGACAAATTGAAATGCAAAAACATTATTGTCCTGATCGCGATCTTTATCCTTCATGGAGTCCGCATTGCATTGTTTCAGATCGCAACACGCTGAAACCATTACAGGACGGGCGTTTTCTCATATTTCCCGGTTTTTCGAGGTTTTGCAAGGCGAACCGGGAACTTAGCGTTGCGTGCTTAGAGGAGCATTAAAAAATCAAAGGCTTTTCGTTCCGGCCAGTTATCAAATTGATAATCAAAAATTTAATTATCAAATCGATATTTTTTTATCGCTTTTTCCTATGTTTTTTGGGCATTATTGCCCTCAGAATGACATTTATGAGCTGATATTATCCGGCATTGTTTGTTTGCGCCGGATGTTGTTTGGCAGGAAGTTAGAGAACAGCCCGTAAAGTCCGTAGGTCATGGCGCTGGGAAGCTGTGTTGTGAGGCCTGCCTGGTATGGGAGCGCCACTTTGTCTTCACTGCTTTTGTCAAGTTCGATCTTTCCATCATCGGTGTGGCGGAGCGGTGAAAGATGGATCGATGAGACCAGGTTGGGGCATTCGTTTTCATCGATACGGACCCGGGGAGTATCCCGGCGCTCCTCTCCAAACAGGATCAGTCCCAGTTTGTAATGTTCGTAGTAGAAAATGGTCCGTTGTTTTTCGTTTTGCAGGCGAACGCGGAAGCCTAAAACCTCCAATTCGAGCTTTAACTGTTTGGCGTCGGTTGTTATTTTATGCTGTATCTCCCGGCGTTTGTTGCCGGCACGGTCGTAAAAGAGGTCAATGCGCTTGTTGCTGCTGTCTTCCGCGAAGAAGTCGTGGATTAGCCTGGCTATGTCCGATTGTTGTTTTGGGTGCCAAACATAGAATTCTTTTAGAATCCGTAATGTATTCGACTTTTTGTCAAATTGTGCAGCCAGGACTGAAGAGAAATGCCCCGGATCGTACATCAGGATGAGCGGCTCTTTTGGATTGTAATGTTTCAGATATCCGGACGTCAGGCGAAAGTTGTCTTTAAGGTCAAACTTAAGGATGGAGCTGTACTTATAGCTGTCTGAGAAGCAGTGTTTTGTCTTTTTGAAGTTTCCAAAGAACATGTTCACCACCTGCTTGGGCTTGATGTTACAGATGGCAGTGAGGAATTCTTCGATCGTGAGCGACTCATACTGTGTTTTGAAAAAGCTGGCACCCAGGATGTCTTTATTTACAAAGCTGGAGGCCGTGATGTAATAGGTTGCCGCTTTGCGTTGGGCCCGGACAATCGGCTCCCATATTTTTACAATGTGTTCACGCTTGGCTATTTCCTTTTTCAGGTAGTTGATCCGGAGACTATCCTTTGACTGCCGCAGCTCCTTCTCGAAATACATCTTTTCGACCATGGCGTCGTTCAGATGTTTGGCCGAGGTGGCCAGCTCATTGATGAGCTCTTTATTCATGTTTTTCTGAAACTCCTCATACCAGTTATCTTCACCCAAATCAACCCGGGCAGCATCGGTAACGCCGGTTATACTCTGATACAGGTAATTATTTCTGATGTGAGAAGGAGACCCACGGAGGCCGGGGAAGATCCTGGTCTTTACCTTCACGCCCTTTTGATGCTTCATTTCTTCTACAACTGCAGAAACAGCATCCTGACCGGCCATTGATTCCGGCTGATCGGAAGAAACGAGCTGGAACTGGTGCCCGGTATACATCACCAGGGAATGTTTTGGGTAAGCAATCTCCCGGCGCGGATGCTTGAAGTGTGCCGGAAGCTTTGTTTCTCCGTACACGTAATGGATCCCTTCCTGAAACATCGGTTCCTGATTTTCTCCGACGGGCCGTTTAAAGCTTGCCAGGATCGAGGGAATCATATTGGTCATTGCGGCCACGTAGGTCTTGTGGACCAGGAATGTGATTTCACCAGGCATCTGGTGAGCCACCCGGATAACCCTGGGTGTGATAATTCCTTCTGTTTTTCCGGCACCGCGGGCAATTTCGGCAATGACAACATTCGTATCGAGCAGATTTACCTTGATCTGCATTTTGTTCATGTATGAGTCTTCGAATGCCAGGTAAGCGGCATTTTTATTTAGGTCCATCATTGTCCACCTCCTCGATTATTTGAGCGTCTTCAATACCGGCATCGTAAAGCAGTTTTTGTTTGTCTGATTTCTCGATGGGTAACCCGGTGATCAGTTTGATATAGAACCCCTCGTTATGTTTCCGGGCGATTTCTTTCAGGCTCTTCTTTTCAAATCCCATTTCATCGAGCGTCATCTTATCGGAAATAAAAAAGTTGACCCCAGGAAGATCGGC
>CAZANK010000237.1:2456-6206 GCA_964486235.1 uncultured Prolixibacteraceae bacterium
AGCGGAGCCGCATGAGCTCATTGTTTTCGCCCAGAAGATCGGCCAGGGAAATCTCCGTGTTGGCTCTCACGCGGTACTCGGTAGCTTTTTCGAGGAACCGGCCGGCTTCGCTGTATTTATCATTGAGCACTGCCAGCTTGATCAGGTCCTCAAACTTATTCGCCGCGTCCAGGTACCAATACTTGTTTGAAACATTGTTGTTGATGTTGAAATAGAGCATGGAATCGTTTATCCGTTGCTTGCAGGCCATCAGTCCAAGGGTAATGCCCTGGTTCATTTTGATGCGGATTTTAAGCTGCTTGGCGGCCCGGTGAATGTTCCGCTCCGTTTCCCAGATTTCGACGGCCCAGGACAGTTGTTTTATGAGAATCTGGATGTCCTCAGGGATGGCCTTTGAGACACCGGTATCCAGAAAACTCTCGACGATCTCCGGGTGAATAGCTTCTATGCGTTCCAGGTAGTTCATAATCCGAAGAGGTCCCGTTTAAGTTGATTGATCGTTTGCCTTTTTTTGATGATGCCCAACGCTTTTGCGGCTTCTCCGGATCCTTCTTCTTTTGCCTGTACAAAGGTCTCCAGCGATTCCATAACTTCAATCTCTCCAAGGGTCCGGCCTTCTTCCCAGGCAAGGCGGATCTCGCTGTCAGGATTATCGAAATTGAACATGAACGCCTCGCGATCGGCAAGGGTAAGTCTTAGCATGATCGCCATTTTTGCCGGAGGAATATTGAATCGGCCCCATCTTATTATCTGATTTATCTGTTCCGTTGTCATGGCTTTTGGCTTTTGAATTCGTCAAGGATCTCTTTCATGATCGACTCACGTTCCTGATGCTTTTTCAGGTTTTTGCGGTCTTTTTCGTGCTGTTCGTCCGGGCGCTTGCTGTTGTTCAGGAAGCTGGCATATCGGCTCACATTGTTAGCTGTATTGGTAAACTCTTCCAAAAAGGCTCCGGGATCCTTTTCAAGCATCTGCATGTACTTATACCGGACACTGTGTTGTGTAAGAAGCGGATGTCTGTTCAGCCATTTGCCGGCATCGTTGAATGACTGCAGCTCCTTAAATGCCATCAGGTTCCTATTTCGTAATTCGGCCAGGTCAATGATGCGCTGTTCGGTTGGTTCCGAATCAATGACCGCGTCAATCTCCTTCATTTTACGATAGGTGTTGACACGGTCATTGTAGATGATTACTGCCTTTTGAACGTCCGGATTATCGAGCCGGTCCCATTTAATTTTCGGATACTCCGCCTCTTTTTGAACTACTTTTGATCCGGTACCGGCGCCGCTGGATCCGGATCCGTTGCCTCCGGACTTTTTTTTTCTTCTTCGAGCTGCTCTTCCAGTTCGGAAACCTGATCCTGCAGGTCTTCATTTTCAGACTCTTTTTCTTCGAGTTCGGATTTCAGATCTTCATACTCAGTATCTGCCTCCATACGATCCAGTGCAGTGTACAAAAGTCCTCTTTGAGCTGAAACAAGCAGCTTTACTTCATCCGGAATATGTTCCTCTCCAATAAGATCGATAAGCATGAGGATTATGCTGTCAAGGTTTTTTATTTCAGCCTTTGTCTCAGGAATACCATCCGCTTTAAGCATAGTTTTAAGCTCATTGATCCAGAGCCGTTTTTGCAGATACTTCCGGAGGGTGACAGCTTTAAAATCACTAACCTCTGCTTTTAAGACGCGGGCCAGACGGGCCATTTCTTTTTGTGACGCAGTGGCCAGATCGAGGGCGAGCAGTTCTTTTTCAGCTTCGACAGCGGTCATGTCGATTTCTTTTTTAGGCTCGGGATACTTTTGCTGTTCGGTCGGCTTCCGGTTGGTTGTTATTTCGTTGACAGTGGCAACATCCAGGAGCGCCCAGAGAATTTCGCGCTGTAATTTTCCAGAGCGAATTATTCCGAAATTCAAAGCTGGCGACTGAGGAGCTTTCTTCTTCAGCAGCTCCCGATCGGCTTCCAGGTGACAGGCTCCCTGCAATTCATGATAAGCTTTTTTCTTTTCTGCGAATTTCATGATATCAGATTTTATTGATCAAAGCTATTTTGCATTGCAAAATGAGGAAAGGACAATAAAAAAAGAGGTCCCGCCTCTGCGGGACCTCTGAACATTAACATCTAAACTATGCCTAAAACGAAAAAAGCGCTAAGCTGTTTGGATACGGGATACTTCAACAAGAGTCGAGGCATCGAGTACCTGGAAGACAATACGACTGCCCGGGTTCGCGGTCCAGGTTTCACCGTCACGCAGAACAAATACTGCGTTGTCTGGTATTGTCGGAGCAACTCCTGCCGCAGGCGACAGGATGGTGATGTACCGGCCGTAGTCGGCGGCAGCCAGTCCGGAGACAGTCGCTACTGCGGCAGCTCCGGCGGTTAACTGGTAGGTATTGTTTGTTCCAATCGCCAGATTAGTGGAACCAGCGTCTACCGCAGTCGGAGCGTCAATAGTAATATTCCCGGTATAGGCGAGCGGCTGTCGCCAATGGGTATTGCCGAATGTGAGGGAGATGTATTTTCCATCACCGTCGTTTTTGACCTCAAAATTAGTGAGCATAACCGGCTTACAGTATGATCCGACTACCTCCTTATCGGCGCTTTCGCAATCACTCCAGATCAGGATAAAGCCTTTTTGCAGGTATTCTTCGACAAAATTGAGCGATGATTTGCTGTGCTTAATGAAGATCGGGATCGTTTTGCCAAATGTGGGAGTCACATCTCCCTGTTCTCCGGTGCCGGTATACTTCAGACTGTTTTCTATGCCTTCAAAATAGTGCATGTACTCCCCGGCCTTTAGCGGGATATCGCCCAGCTCGCGGTTCGCATTTGGTGTTGGGAACAGAACTGTATCGTCTATTTGCTCACGCGCCACAAGCCATAACTTAAAGCCGATTTGGTTAGCGGCTGTATCCCTGGCAGACGGCTGATCGATATTCCCGATATTTGACATCGACATGAGGATCAGGGAGGGCATTCCCATTTGCATCACAAGCGCGGATACTTCCGGATTGGCGAACGCAAATACAACAGCAAAGACAAAGAAAAGTGTCATGGCTACGGAAAACATGGTCACCATGAGATTCCGGAAGCGTTCCTGTATTTTTGTGGCCGACCACGCCAACTGTTTCTTACTGTATTTCATAACGAAATTCGAATTAAAGATTAAGGATTAAGCACCCGGGACGGATCCCGGGTGCGTATAGCCTATCGTGCCTCAGGCAATGTTGGTTGAACGGCAGCATTAACAGAGCGTACTCCATCCACGCAACGTTCAAGTTCGCGGAACTTGGTGCCGGCGTCATTCAGTACAACCATAATGTAGTCACCTTCAGCTTCAGGAGTCCATGCGGCCGTAAGTTCTGAGAACTTTAGAGCCTGAGCAATGGTGCTTGGATAAGTGCCGACTTCTCCGGACTCGATAATATAAACCTGGCCCTTTTTTGCACCGGTAATATCAGTAATAGCCGGTGATGCCTTTGGATCACCAACACCTGTATTTGCGGCCGTTACAAACCAGAAGTTTGTTGCAGCATTAGCTGTAGTGGCATTATCTGCCAATACGGTAGCTGGTTTGTTCATGAATATCTGTTGATACTCAAATTTGTTGGCAACAAGCAATGCTTTGGTAGCGAACTTTTTACCAACAAACGCGGCTGCAGTCCCTTCCTTCCAGCGAGAGCGTACCAGTACATCTTCAAAGTCGCCTTCGAATTTTAGGGCCTGCATTTCACCAGGTTGATTTTCCAGGCA
>CAZANK010000238.1:0-6194 GCA_964486235.1 uncultured Prolixibacteraceae bacterium
GAAGAGCCCTTCATGAACAGCACGAGGAACTGGCTGGATCAGTTAAAACTAAGGGCTTCTTACGGTCAGTTGGGGAACCAGAACGTCGGGTCCTATTATCCCTACATTTCATCCATGGCATCAGGAACTTCGACGTTCCTGCTTGATGGGGGAGGAAATCTTACCAATTATATTGCCCCAGGCGAACTGGTGAGCAACTCGCTGACCTGGGAAACCGTCGTCAGCAAGAATATTGGCGTCGACTTTACGCTTCTGGACAGAAAACTGGACGTCAACTTCGATTATTTTATCAGGGATACCAAAGACATGTTAATGGAAAAGGATTATCCCGGGCCGCTTGGTGCAGCTTCTCCGAGTGAAAATGCTGCCGACCTGAAAAATACGGGTTGGGAACTCGCGGTTACCTGGTCTGACAAAATCAACGACGACTGGTCATACCGGGTCAATCTTTCGCTGTCCGATTACCAGACAGAAATCACCAAGTACGACAATCCTACCGGCATGATCTCGGATTACTATGTGGGTAAGAAGATCGGTGAAATATGGGGATATAAAACGGTCGGACTATTTCAGACCGAGGAAGAGTTGGCAAATGCAGCCAGTCAGGCGAGGCTCGGATCTAATTGGAGGCTGGGTGATGTGCATTATGCCGATCTTCATGAAGACGGAGAAATTACGACAGGCTCAAATACGTTAAATGATACCGGTGACAGGATCCGGATCGGAAATTCAACGCCCCGGTATGCTTTCGGACTGAATCCAAGTATGAAATATAAAAGCTTCTCACTCGACCTGTTTTTCCAGGGTATTTTAAAGAGGGATTGGTATCCGTCCAGAAACAATTTTTTGAGGTTCTGGCCTTTTAAGTCCATGTCGATGGAACAATGGTGGATTGACGATTCCTGGACGCCGGAAAACACGGGTGCCTATTTCCCGCTTATTCAATATGCCTATTCTGATAATAAAAACACCCATGAGCAGACTCGTTATTTACAGAATGCCGCTTATATCCGATTGAAAAATGTCACGTTAAGTTACAACCTGCCGTTACGTTTTGTCACGAACGCACAGATTTATCTCAACGGGACTAATCTTTGGGAAGCGACCGGGATGTATAAGACACTTGACCCTGAATACTCAACCGATCTCGTGCCCAGATACATGTTTCACAGGTCATTTACCCTGGGTGTGAAAGTTACATTATGAGCAACTTAATAATTGTACAAACATGAAGAATAATATCATATACTTAATGGTCCTTACAGCTCTTTTTACAGGCTGTAATGATGATTCGATGGATAAATTCCCGTTAACCAGTGTATCCAGCGAGACTTTCTGGAATACCGAAAATGATCTTCGTATATATAATAATATCTTTTATGATTATGCCAAAGCAAGTACGATGCGGCTGCTTAACGGCAATCATGAAGGTGCGACGCGGGATGGGCAGTATTCGCTTGACGGAATGACCGATAATGACGTAAGATCACTGGGATATCAGGCAACACATACTAAAATCAGGGCCGGACAGATCGTTCCTGACTCCAACCCGGCCTCATTTGGCTGGAACGATGCCTGCTTTTATTTCATGCGCGCTATTAATATCGGGCTGGCTAATTATGACAGGGCTGATCTCGGCCAGGCTGTGATTGACCAGTACAAGGCAGAGGCCCGGTTGTTCAGGGCGTGGACGGTCGCTGATAAGGTTTCCCTTTACGGCGATTATCCTTGGCTTGATAAGGAATTGAATATTGATTCGGAAGAGCTATTTGGCGAACGCACTCCCAGAGAAACAGTCATGGCCAATGTACTTGCTGACCTGGATTTTGCCTGTGAGTATCTTCCCGATGACTGGGGCGATGGAAATGCGCCTGGCCGGCTGAACCGCTGGTGCGCTTTACTGATTAAATCAAGGATTTGCTTATTTGAAGGAACCTGGCGAAAATATCACGGGGGTACTGATGCCAACACCTGGCTTCAACATGCTGCCAATGCGGCTAAAGAATTAATAGACGATGGCCCCTATAAATTATACTCAACAGGCCATCCTGATCATGACTATAACGCCATCTTTCAGAAAAGTGACCTGACGGGAGTTGACGAAGTGATGTACTGGAGAAGGTATATGCAGGGAGTGATTGCAACTTCGTGGCAAATTTACTATTACATGTCGACTGTAACTAAGAGTATGGTTGAGGATTATTTGTGTACGGACGGATTACCCGTCACCCTTTCCGGATTGTACCAGGGCGATGCGGTTTATGAAAACATCTTTGTAAACCGGGATCCCCGGTTGAGGCAAACTGTTTTACATCCGGCTGACGTGACGTATTATAACTATCTGGGCTATGGTGAGCAAGGTATCAGTATTCCAGCGCTTTCCGGGGTAAGAAGCAGCGGTACCTCGGTCACGGGGTATCATCAGGTAAAACATGTGAACCAGGAACAAAATGTCTACTTCCACGATGGTTTTTACCCCTGTGTGATCTTAAGGTTTGGGGAGGCGTTGCTGAATTATGCGGAAGCCAGGGCTGAACTGGGAACGATTACCCAGACAGATCTTGACATCAGCATCAACAAGCTCCGCGACCGCGTCGGTATGGTACACATGGATATCAGTAATATTCCGGTTGACCCGCGATACACGGATTGGGGTGTTACCCCTCTGATCGTGGAAATCAGGCGTGAGCGAAGGGTTGAATTATTTGCTGAAGGGTTCCGCTATGATGATATCAGGAGATGGAAACTTGGGGAGAAAATAATGGCCAGGAAGGATTATGGTATCCGCTGGGATGAAGCAAACCGTAGCCGGTTTGATCCAAACGGAGAATGTAAATTAGGCCATGAGGTTGCTCCGGGTACAACGGTTGAATACATTTGTCCCAACAAGGGCGGAGACTTTGAAAATCCTGTATTTGAAAGCAAACATTATCTCTGGCCTATCCCGGTTGGCGCCAGGTCTGAAAATCCTGCCGTCGGACAAAATCCCGGTTGGTGATCAGAGGTTAGAGGGATGAATGTCTCTGGGAAATCGTCTATACCGGATGATACCGGTCTCTTCCCAGAGACATCTTTTTAAACAGATTGTTGAATTTTCGGATAGAAGATTTAAGACGGGAGTGAATCCCTAAAGGGTTCATTATCGTAATCTTCTCAAGGATAATTGGTGCAATTCAATGAGTTCGCTGTTTATTAATAGATGAAAATAATATAAATATATGAAAATCAGACTGATCATTCCAAAGGAACTAACCTTATTGCTTATCTGTTGCATCATGCTACCGGCATGCAGTAGTAAGAATAAAGGATACAACCCCATCAACTCCATTGAAAAATACCGTGAGCTTAGGACTGAGAAGCTTAACAAGCCCAGGGCGGTGATCCATAACAATGACGGGTGTGATGTGATTTATTTCCCCATGAACGAGAAATACACGGTTAAAAACCTGATGGATAAACGGACAGCCGGATTAGTAGGAACCGATGTACGTACCATTTCGTTCTGTCCAACATCTTCAGGGTTTGGTTATTATACCCATCGCACAGAGGTTGGGGAAGTTTTGGTCAGGCACGGCTTTGAATTTGGCGTCAGGCCCGATACCAGAAACATTACCGCGGAAATGATGGACGAAGGAACCGACCCTTTGCAGGCAAATGTCGAATTTGCCAGAGAGAACGGGTTTGAACTATTTTGGTCAAACCGGATGAACGATACCCATGATGCAGCCCACAGAAAGGATAAACCTTATTATCTGTGGACAAAATTTAAAGAGAATAGTCCTCAGTATCTGTTCGGAAACATCGGTGAAGCATTACCACATGGGCGTTGGAGTTCCGTCGATTTTGAACATCAGGAAGTCCGGGATTTGTGTGTTCAGTTCTTTAAGGAAGTTTGTACAAATTACGATGTTGACGGCGTTGAGCTCGACTTTTTGAGGCATTTCGAATTGTTTAAGACAGTAGCAAGGGGTGAATTCGCTACCCAGGAGCAGCTTGATATGCTTACCGATATGGTCAGGCAGATCAGGGAAGTGACAGAAGAAGAAGGAATGAAAAGAGGGAATCCGATCCTGGTACTGACACGTGTCCCGACTTCTCCGGAATACGCAAAGAAAGCGGGAGTCGATGTCGAAAAATGGATCGATGAAGGATTGGTTGATATTGTTGTGGGCTCCTGCTATTTCAGGTTGGACTTCTGGGAAAACTTCGCAAAGCTGGGCAAAAAAAAGAACGTTAAGATATATGCAGGACTCAGTGAATCCAGGGTAAGGGAAGAACATCCCATGCTGGTCAGGCAACAAAACGCGGTGTTTCGTGCCAGGGCAGCGGCAGCCTGGGAAGCCGGTCTCGACGGGATGTACTCCTTTAATGAATATAACTCGCGTGTGAAATATCTCACTGAAATTGGCGATCCCGCCAAACTGCAAACGACCAACAACCTGTATTTTATTACCTACCGGGATTATACCGCCGGAAGATACCTGAAAGGCGGGGATGACCATTTTAAAATGCCCAGGTTATCGCCAACCCCCGGAAATCACAAAAAGTTCAATACGGGACCGCTCAATTTTGCTGTCGAAACCGGAGATGAATCTGTCCCTGCACATCTTTATGCAGTGATTTATGCAGACCATGTCAACCCAACGGATCTGGTCGTAAAAATGAACGGATCTGATGCAAAATTCAGGAAGGCGACAGCGGATGGCCTTTCGGTTTTTGAACTGGATCAAACAGCGGTAAAAGCGGGAATCAATCAGTTTTATATCGGTAAAAACGGAAAATCGTCGGATGAGCAAGAGCTTAAAGATGCGGCTTTGTTCTTCTGTCGCGACACCAATGACCTGGAGTTGAGGGAATTGATCGCTATTTGTAAATGAGTAAAACCGACATGAAACAAAATTCGTGTTAAGTATCTGCAAGAAATAAAACACCATGAGCTTTGAGCAAAGTACAACAATACACGCATTGTTGTACTTTGCTCAAAAGAATGGAGTTACAAAAATACAGGAGGATGAAAAAAATCATAATCCCCGGTTATAAGATAGCAATAGGAATTGTTTTATTCCTATTTTTTTTCCGGACAGGTAATCTTCCCGCCCAGTGTCCCGGGAAAAACAATACTCCCAGGCAATCGGTTAGGTTCGGAGTAATTGCAGATATTCAGTTTGCTGATAAGGATTCCAATAACCGCCGGTTTTATCGCACTTCCATACAGCGACTCAGGCAATGTGTAACTGATTTGAATGCAGAAAGGCCGGCTTTTGCCATTCAATTGGGGGATATAATAGACGGACACAAGGAAAATCCTGTGCAAACTCATCGGGACCTGGACGCTGTAATAGGGGTTATAAACCAATTGTCAATGCCTTTATACCATGTGATAGGAAACCACGATATGACAGCAGGCAGGGAATACCTGGGAACAAAGCTCGGAATGAGGCAATTTTATTATGACTTTAGCATTCCTGCGGCCAAAGGCTGGCGATTTATCGTTCTTGACGGGAATGACGGGGGGTACGGGATCATGAGCGATAGCCAGATCGCCTGGCTTAAGGAAACCCTGAATGAGGCGGAAACAAAAAAAGAACGGGTGATATGCTTTTGCCATTATGCCTTAATCCCTGATTCTACGATGCATCACTATATGGCTAAACCGGAACCAGTACTTGAAATACTGGATAATTCTCGTTGTGTGAAAGCATGGTTTGCCGGGCATGATCACGGTGGCGGATATACATTCAGAAATAAAATCCACTACCTCACATTCAAAGGAATGATTGAAGCTCCCCTGGAGAATTCCTATGCTCTGGTTGAACTGTGTGAGGGTAAAATCCTGATTATTGGAAAAGGTAAAGAGGTCAGCCGAGAATTGCCTTTAATACAAAAAGTGTCCCGACAGATGCACACCGTTAAACAGTGAAGTCCTGATCTTATGAAACGCAAAGAATGGATACTTGCTGCCGTCGAACATCGCGGAAATGACACCATCCCCTTTGGATGATGTGGCTCACAAAAAAATGTAATCATAAGATAGTGGTAATTTATTAACCATTTTATCCGAAATATGATGTTGTTTACTTCAAGGGTTACTGCGGTATCCGGATCAAAGCTGGCCAGGGGAGCCTGGATGGTCGTGGGCTTGCTGTTTGTCGTGGGCGCCTTGAACTACCTGGACCGCACGATGATCGTCACCA
>CAZANK010000239.1:0-6158 GCA_964486235.1 uncultured Prolixibacteraceae bacterium
ACGCAAAAAATTGCTTTATCACCCCTCATCTGGCCTGGGCCACTGCCGAAGCCCGTCAAAGGCTTATCGTTAAGGCAATAGCAAACGTCGAGGCTTACCTGAACGGCAAACCTCAACATGTCGTCAACACGCCCAAAGCTTTTTAAGATGAATCAATGAAACCACCCGATGGATAATCGCGGGTGGTGCCCATGGCTGTTTCGCGTGACCCTAAAAAAAATAATAACTGAAACCTGATGATTAGTCTTCTTCATCAAAATCATCCACTTCCGCGTTGAATGTCAGATCATCAATATTCTCATCTTCAAAATCATCGTAAATTGATAATCGCCTTTTGGAACTTCTGTCTTTCTTTGCTCCCTTGATAACGCTACCAATGTCATTTTTCTCAATGTCAGAATATTTAAAATTCTTTTTTGAGTGTTTGTTCGATTTCATTTCCGTGCACTATTAACTTAAATTTCAATTCATTATTAATGAAGATCACCGTTAAGATTATTTTTCGTAAACTACTAGAATTTTTTTTATTTTTCCAATACCTGTAGCATTTTTTTGTATCTCCTGCCTTAAAAAACGTGATTCATCCGGTGAAATGATAATAGATTCTTCGTTTTTTCGTTATTTTGTAGATAAACTTAATGAAATGACCATGAAAACATTTACGCTATGCTGTGCGATGCTGATGATGGCTTTCTTTGTCAGTGCCCAGTCCCCGTTGAATTTTGGCATTAAGGCCGGATTTAACAGTTCAAGGATCACCACCAACCTGGGTGATTTTGATGAGAGTAGTATCACGAATTTTGTTGCCGGAGCTTTTGCCCGTGTCAACTTAAAGAGTTTTTATCTTCAGCCGGAGGCTTATTTCAATTCCAAAGGGGGCGAGCTGAAAGAGGTGACATCAAAGAATTCATTTGATCTGAAAATGATCGATGTCCCCGTACTTCTTGGTTATAAGATTATTAACAAGGGTCTGCTCAACCTTCGTGTCAATACAGGACCGGTTTTCTCGTTTGTGACCAGCAAGGATGCGGATGTCCCTGGCGAGTCGACCCTGGAGTCGGGCAGGCTCAAGGACAGCATCTTTGGGTGGCAGTACGGGGCAGGACTGGACTTGCTCTTTTTCTCCCTCGATGTCCGGATGGAAAACAGTTTTGGCGATATCTATTCAGGACACAGCGACGAAAAGAGCAAAATGTTTATGGTAACCCTTGGTTTCTTTTTGCTGTAAGACGATCGACATTGTCACGGACTGAACAGTCAATTTGGTTTCAATGGACAGCGTCGAAAGCTGCTTTCTGTAAGGGAAGCAGCTCTTTTGATGTAAAAAAGTGTTCTGCCTGCACGGATACTTGTGCATTATCGTTACTTTTGTGTTCATCATTTAAGAAACAGATAAAAACAAGATAATGGCGTTTATTAATAAGATTTTAGGAACATTCCTCGGCAATAAATCAGAAAGGGATATTCGCGAGGTTACTCCTGTCCTTGAAAAGATTAAGATTGAATATGAGCGGATCAGGCGGCTGTCGAACGACGAACTGAGGTCGGAGTCGCTAAAGCTGAAAGAGATTGTCCGGGAGCGTATCCGTGCGGAAGAAGAACAGATCGCCCAACTCCGGCAACAGGCAGAAGAAGCTGAGGTTCAGAACAGTGAAGCAATGTATCAGGAGATTGACAAACTGGAGGAACTGATTGACGAGAAAATAGAGGAAGTGTTAGATGAAGTACTCCCTCAGGCATTTTCGATCGTCAAGGAAACTGCCAAACGTTTTTTTGAGAATAAAAAAGTCATCGTTTCGGCAAGTGATTTTGACCGCGATTTGGCTGCAAGGAAAACCAATATTGAAATTGAGGGCGATCGGGCGGTTTGGCACAACACCTGGATTGCCGGAGGAAATGAAATCACGTGGGACATGGTCCATTATGATGTCCAGTTAATTGGCGGCATTGTGCTTCATTCGGGAAAGATCGCGGAAATGGCAACCGGTGAAGGGAAGACCCTCGTGGCGACGTTGCCGGTCTTTCTGAATGCCCTGGCCGGACGGGGAGTTCATATCGTGACGGTAAACGATTACCTGGCCAAGCGTGACTCGGAATGGATGGGCCCGATCTTTGAATTCCACGGGTTGAGCGTAGATTGCATCGACAAGCATCAGCCTAACTCCGAAAGCCGACGCAAAGCATATAATTCGGACGTTACGTACGGGACCAACAACGAGTTCGGATTTGACTACCTGCGCGACAACATGGCGATCAATCCCCAGGACCTGGTTCAACGGAAACATCATTACGCCATTGTGGACGAGGTTGACTCGGTGTTGATCGACGATGCGCGTACACCGCTGATTATATCCGGTCCCACACCCCGGGGTGAAAATCAGAAGTTCGAAGAGCTGATGCCCAGGGTGGAGCGGCTGGTTGCTGCCCAGCGGAATTTTGTCAACCAGTGTCTGACCGATGCCAAACGTCTGCTGACAAAAGAGAACGCGACCAAAGAGGAAAAAGAAGAAGGAGCGATGCAGTTGTTACGCGCGCATAAAGGTCTTCCCAAAACAAAGGCGTTGATCAAGTTCTTGAGCGAGGAGGGGATGAAGGCCGCCATGCAGAAAACGGAGAATTTCTACATGCAGGACAACAGCAAGAACATGCATGTCGTGACCGATCCGCTTTATTTTATTATTGAAGAAAAGTTGAACTCCGTGGAGCTGACCGACAAGGGGATTGATCTGATCTCCTCGGATGTGGAGGATCCTGAATTCTTCATTCTTCCCGATGTGGGGTCATCCATTGCTGAAATCGAACATGATCTTTCATTAAACCCGCGTGAGAAAATCGAAAAAAAGGACGTCTTGCTTCAGAATTATGCGGTCAAATCGGAGCGCGTTCACACCATCAACCAGTTGTTAAAAGCGTACGCCATGTTCGAAAAAGACGTGGAGTATGTGGTGATTGAGAACAAGGTAAAGATTGTTGACGAACAAACGGGCCGTATTATGGAAGGCCGGCGCTACTCTGACGGCCTGCATCAGGCGATTGAAGCCAAAGAGCGTGTCAAAGTGGAAGCGGCTACCCAGACGTTTGCCACCATCACCCTTCAGAATTATTTCCGGATGTATCATAAGCTCGCCGGTATGACCGGGACGGCCGAGACAGAAGCCGGTGAATTCTGGAATATCTATAAGCTGGATGTGGTGGTTATCCCGACCAACAGGCGGGTAATCCGGAAAGACTGGAACGATAAGGTTTTCAAAACAAAACGTGAAAAATACAATGCCGTTATTCAGGAAATCGCGGAGCTCCATGAACAGGGACGCCCGTCATTGGTAGGGACCACATCGGTCGAGATTTCCGAGTTGCTGAGCCGCATGTTGAAGATCAGGGGCATTAAGCATAACGTACTTAACGCCAAACTTCATGCCCGGGAGGCTGAAATCGTTGCCGATGCCGGGAAAAGGGGAACGGTGACCATTGCCACCAACATGGCCGGACGTGGAACCGACATCAAACTGACCGATGAGGTGAAAAAGGCAGGCGGGTTGGCGATTCTCGGGACCGAGAGGCATGATTCACGCCGTGTTGACCGCCAGTTGCGTGGCCGGGCCGGCCGTCAGGGAGACCCGGGCAGTTCGCAGTTTTTCGTATCACTCGAAGATGACCTGATGCGGCTGTTCAATTCCGAACGCATCACGGGGATCATGGACCGGCTCGGGCTGGAAGAAGGAGAGGTGATCCAGCATTCGATGATCACCAAGTCGATTGAGCGTGCACAAAAGAAAGTCGAGGAAAACAACTTCGGGATTCGTAAGCGTCTGCTGGAATATGACGACGTGATGAATTCGCAGCGCGAGGTGATTTATAAAAGAAGGCGCCATGCCTTGTTCGGCGAACGGTTGGAGGTCGATGTCCTTAACATGATGTATGATTCCATCGAAAACCTGGTCAGTGAATACGAAGGCGGTGACTTTGAAGAGTTTAACCTGGAACTGATGCGCCTGATGTCGGTCGAGTCGCCGGTCAGTCAGGAAGATTTCATGAAACTGAAACCGGAGGAGATCGTGGAGCGGATCTATCAGGCGATGATCGGCAGCTACTCCCGGAAAGTGGAGACGATTTCCAAACAGGCCTACCCGGTCATCAAAGAGGTTTATGAAACCAAATCGCATCTTTATCAGAATATTGTAGTACCCATTTCAGATGGCAAGCGGATTTTCCAGATTGTGACCAATCTTGAAAAAGCGTATCTGAACAAGGGAAAGGAACTGGTTAAGTCGTACCAGAAGCAAATTGTGCTGGGAACCATCGACGAAGCCTGGAAAGAGCAGTTGCGCGAGATGGACGATCTGAAGCAATCCGTTCAAAATGCGGCCTATGAGCAAAAGGATCCGTTGCTGATCTATAAGTTTGAATCGTTCAATTTGTTTAAAATCATGATCCAGCAGGTGAACAAGGATATTGTCTCCACCCTGATGAAAGGACACATTCCGATTTCGAACCCGGATCAGGTGCGCGAAGCAGAAGCCGCCAGACGCACGGATATGAGTAAATACTCCGCACAGAAGTCGGACACCCATGAAATTTCCCGGGGAAGGCGACCCGAAGGGCCTCCGCCACCGCAACGGGTGCAGCCGGTCCGGGTCGAAAAGAAAGTCGGACGCAACGATCCCTGTCCCTGTGGAAGCGGAAAGAAATACAAAAATTGTCACGGTCGCGGAATCGAATAATCAATCATCATGACACCACTTCTAACCTTTATTCACTGGAATGCCGGTCCTGAAATTATTCAGGTGGGATCTTTGTCGGTCCGTTGGTACGGGCTGTTGTTTGCCACGGGTTTTCTGTTTGGCTATTACCTGGTAGAACGGATGTTTAAGTTTGAAAAGCTCGAGCTGAAATGGCTGGAGAGCCTGTTCGTTTACATGATCGTGGCAACGATTGTCGGTGCACGGCTTGGACATGTCCTCTTTTACGGCTGGGATTATTATTCCCAGCACCCGGTGGAGATCATCAAAGTATGGCATGGCGGACTGGCCAGTCATGGCGGTGCAATTGGCATCTTTATTGCCCTGATGATCTGGAGTAAAAAAGTGTCGGGACGTTCGGTACTCTGGGTGCTCGACCGGGTCGTTGTTCCCACAGCCCTCGTCGCTGCGATGATTCGTACCGGAAATCTGATGAATTCCGAGATTTACGGGGTTCAAACCGACTTGCCATGGGGATTCATCTTTGAAAGGAATGGGGAGACGGTTCCCAAGCATCCGACACAAATCTATGAGGCGTTAGCGTATCTGACGACATTTACGGTGTCGCTGTTCCTTTACTGGAAGACAAACTCCCGGAAGCGCGACGGACTGATTACCGGCGTTTTCTTTGTCATGGTCTTTCTTTCACGGTTCCTGATCGAATTCATTAAGGAGGATCAGGAGGCGTTTGAGGCGGCGATGGCGCTGAACATGGGCCAGTGGCTAAGCATTCCTTTTGTCCTGGGGGGATTATTCCTGATTATTCGGGCGTTAAAAAGGAATGAGCAGATTTACAAGTAGATACGGTCTTATCCTAAAAAAACTTTAATTTCTGCTGAAAAACAGCTAACTTGGACTTTGAAGTTTGGAAAAATATCTTATTTCGCCATTTCAAAAGTGCAGGTTGATGGTTCATTCGAGTGAAGAAAAGATTAATGAGTTATGCAAGCTGTTGCTTGATGCCGGTGCACTGTTAATGAGTTCAGGCGCCAATACGGCCCGTATTCGCACGAATATTATGCGAATAGCCGGCGCTTACGGTTATCATGCCGAATTGCTGGTCACCCACAGGGCCTTGATGCTGACCCTTTATGACGACAAGAAGGATTATTTTTTCAGCAGGTTAAAGCGCACGTCTCCCCATGGTGTGAATTTCCGGATCGTCAGTGGCATAAGCCGGATGAGTTGGAGTGTTGTTGAAGAAAAATGGAGCCTGGAGCAGGTCAGGCAGGAACTTGCCCGGCTGAGGGCGCTTCCTCATTATCCGCGCTGGATCATCCTGCTTATGGTCTCACTGGCCGGAGCGTCTTTCTGCAGACTGGCCGGAGGCGATTTCCCGGAGATGCTCGTTGCGGCGATCGCGACCTGTTCGGGTCTGATCGTGAGACAGGAAGCCGTCATGAAATTGTTTAATGGTTA
>CAZANK010000240.1:0-6136 GCA_964486235.1 uncultured Prolixibacteraceae bacterium
ACCGGGTTAAAAACGAGAAGCTGACGGCCATCCGAAAGCGTGACCGCGTCAATCCCCGAGTTGTTGTTGGGCAGGGAAGTGGCTTTCATGACCGACCAGCTTTGTCCACCGTCTTTTGACCAGGATTCGGCCACCGATTGGTTTTTGCTCCGGCAAAGGATTTGCAGGGAACCATCCGGATGGAACAGGACGGTAGGCTGGATGGTCTGAAAACTGCCGTTGTCAATGCTGATCTTCTCCCAGTTTTGCAACGACTGATCCGATACTTCCATGTAGCTGGCCCATGTTTCGCGGGTTTCAAAACTTGTGGGATACAGGATTTTACCGTCCGACAGTCTCACCGGCTTATTTTTGATCGGACCGAGCAGATCGTCGGGTATTCTTGTTGCCTCCGACCAGGTTTGTCCGGCATTGGTCGAAATTTTATAGAGTCCCCACCAGCTTCTTGGATCTGGCCCCACTTTGTAATAAAGGATCAGATTGCCGTTATCCCGCTGAAAGAGAACAGGGTTCCAGCACGGGTATTGCTTCCCGTTTTCCACGCCGTCGGCAGCCAGCACCGGCACCTCCCACTTTTCGTTGATCTTCCGGGATGTGTAGATACATACGTCCGGATGTTTTTCCTCGGTGCCCCCAAACCAGGCGGCGATCAGTCCTCCGGGAATCCCTGCAATGGTGGAGGCATGGCATTCCGGGAAAGGCACATCTTCGCGCCCGTAGATAAACTCTGCCGTAGCGACGGCTTCCGTTCCCAAAAAGGGATTCTGAACACAGGCGTTGCCGATGAACAGTGCGATGATAATCAGGGGAAAGAGTTTTTTCGCTTCGCGCAAATTGCTCACGCTCGACAAAATCTCAAACAAGTTTGGATTTTGTTCTCTCTTAATCGCAATTTTCATTTCATTTCAATTTAGTTGTAAGTCGTAAGTCATTAGTCGTAAGACAAAAAGGTTTCAAGATGGCCATTCAGTCTGCTACTTCCGGTTTCCGGTCTCTGGTTTCCGGTCTCCTTTTCACGAGTTTTGCCACCAAAAACCCTACCAGCGCGATTGCCAGGGTTCCGAAAACAATCGTCAGGTTACTGTGAAACGGACTTCGGAAAGCGATTGCTTCCCCCTCATCAAACAGAACGGGAGATAAGCTCATCCAGATGATGATCAGTGCGCCGACGATCACGCCGATGGCAGCGTCTATGTTGCGAACCTTTTTCGACAGGTAGCCCAGTAAAAACAGTCCCAACATGCCTCCGCTGAAAATGGAGGCCAGCGCCCACCAGGCGTCCAGGACGCTTTCAACGCCCATCAGGGCCAGGGCGATCAGGGTCCCCAACACGCCGAATACCAGTGACGAAGAATAGAGCACATTCATGGAGGATCGTTCGTTTGCCTGTTTATTGATATAACGCTTGTAATAGTCCGAAAGCACGATGGTGGCGGTGCTGTTTATGCTGGTGGCCACGGTGCTCATGCCTGCGGCGAAAATAGCTGCGATGAGCAACCCGGTAAAACCCGCGGGGAGTCCGTTGACAATGAAATGCGGAAAAATCTTGTCGCCGGCGCCGGGGGCCTTCAGTTCGGCCGGGAGAAGGTCCGGCTGAGCGGTGTACCAGGCATAAAGGGCTGTTCCGATGTAAAAGAAGACCAGCGACACCGGAACGTAGAGCAATGATCCGAAAAGGGCCGACGATTTGGCCTCCCGGTCCGAGCTGGTCGTCATGTACCGTTGTACGTAGTTCTGATCGATCCCGTAATTCTGAAGGTTGATGAACAGCCCGTAAACCAGGACGACCCAAAATGTGGAATCGGCGAGGCTGGCTCCAAAGCTGCCGAAACTGAATTTGTCATTCGCCAGGGCTATTTCAAATAACTGTCCGGGGCCTTCGGGCATGGAGAAGGTCAGGATCAGGGCACAGGCAACTGCGCCGATGATCAGGATGATCCCCTGAATGGCGTCGGTCCAGATCACGGCCTGGATGCCGCCAAGCATGGAATAGGCGGTTACCGCCAGACCGGTTACAAGGATGATGGTTTTTATGTCCCATCCAAACAAGGCATTCAGCGGCAACGCCAGCAACAGGAGGATGGCTCCCGTTCGCATCAGTTGTGTTAAGATGTAACAAAGAGAGGCATACATCCTGGCCCATGGACCGAAACGTAGCTCGAGATAATGATACGCGGAGATGCTTCCAATACCCCGGTAAAGCGGGATGAAAAATTTGACAGCCAACACAGAGGCGAAAGGAATCGAAAGACTGAAAACAAACGCATTCCAGTTGGAGGCATACGCTTTGCCGGGCAACGCCAGAAAGCTGATGCTGCTGACAAACGTGGCAAAAATAGACATCCCCACCACCCACGCCGGAAGCTTACCTCCTCCCGAGGTAAACTGGGCCGTCGTTCTGTTCCTGAAGAAAAAGCTGGAACCTAAAACAACATTTCCAAAGGTCAAAATAAAGAAAACAATCAGGTCAAGTAAGGATAGCTTCATCGTTCATCGTTTCTAAATGATATATTTAACGCGTTGACGTAGCGCTCAATCTTTGTACGTTCTTCTTTTCCATATCTCCGAAGCGGCATTGCCATATAATCGTCGCAAATATTCATGACCGACAACGCGCATTTGATCCCTTTGACAATTCTGGATTGATGCTTCCCGACGGAATAGATGGTGTCGTTCAGCAACATGACCTTCTCACGCAACAAACTGATCTTGTCAAAATCTCTTTTCACAGACGCATCGTATAAATCTACAAATAATTTGGGAAATAAGTTCGCGCCCCCGGCAACTGCGCCATGACCTCCGTGTAAAATGGTCTCCGGCAGAAAAAGTTCAGTGCCCGTGATCACTGCAAATTCCGGGGAGCTTTTAAATTCTTCGATCAATGCATACAAATAGGTGATGTCTCCCGAGCTGTCCTTGACGCCGATGGCTCCGAGTTCTTTTGCTTTTTTGATCGTCCCGACCGACATGTGTAATTTGGTGCAACTTGGCATATCGTACATCATGAAAGGCAACGGCAACCCGGGAACAAGGTTTTCCAGGTAATCCCTCATTTCCTCCTGCGAAATGGGCATGTAATAGGGAGGGGCCACAACAAGGCCGTCCACACCGATTTGGGCGGCATAAGCGGCCATCTCCACCGACCCCTCCAGGGAAGTATCGGTGATGCCGGCCACCACCGGGATGCGGTGGTTCACAAATTCACAGGTCCGTTTCAGAAGTTCTTTCCGAAGCGGATAACTCAGGCTCGTTGCTTCGCCGGTCGTGCCAAGCATAAACAAACCGTGCACGCCGCCTGTCAGCAAATGTTCAACCAACTTTTCCAGTCCGTTGATATCCAGTTTGCCGGAGCTCAATAACGGAGTGACGACAGGGGGAATAATTCCTTTCAATACAAGTTCCATGGTTTCATTCTTTAAGACATTCAAAGGAAGAAGATTTGTCAAACCTTTACTTCGGCTATTTTGTTTTATTCACATAGAATTTTAACTTGAAATAGTTCAGAAATCTTTATATTTGACGATAAGAGTTAAAAAATGGTATGGAATTTATTTATGAAAAAATTTCGGTTCCCTACAAGCGGACATTTATCACCCGCGAATTGGAAATGGATCCTCTGGCTAACAGGATTCATTCGCACAAGAATTTTGAATTGAATTTGATCGTGGCCGGATCAGGCCGCAGGATTGTAGGGAATCATATTTCGAGTTACACGAAGGGTGACCTGGTTCTCCTGGGGCCAAATCTCTACCATTGCTGGGAGGTGCAGGAAACAGACGCGGATGGTCGTGCCGCGTGTATTGTGACTCATTTTTCGGAAAACATTATTAACTCCGGTTTTTTTAACATCCCCGAACTGGAAGAAGTCGTTGATTTATTAAAGGAGGCGGGAAACGGGATCTTTTATAAAGGTAAAAAGGCCGGGAAAGTCGCTGCATGTATTGAGAGAATGGTTCTTCAGTCAGGATTGGAACTTTACATTGAATTATTGAAGGTGTTCCGCCTGCTCCTCCGGATTGAGGACCGTGAATACCTGGCGCTTCCTTCCTCGCAGCCCCATGTCCATGAAAAGGACATTGACCAGATCAATAAAATCTATGAATACGTGTTTCAGCATATTCAGGAAGGGATCCGGCTCAAGGAAGTGTCAGGCCTGGTCTGTATGGAACCCGGTTCGTTTTGCCGTTATTTTAAGAGGAAAACCAATCAGACCTTCATGGATTATGTGAAAAATGTGCGAATTGGAATTGCCGCAAAGCTGTTGGCCGAGACCGAGAAGCAAATCACCCAGATCTGCTTTGAGTGCGGCTATAATAACCTGGCCAATTTTAATCACTATTTCAGGGATATGATGGGCAAAACGCCTTCCGAATACCGGAAAGATATCAGACGGTGAGGAATGGCATGGGGCATAGGGTACAACTTTTCTATTCTTCTGTCTTATTTGGGTTCGATGATCCGCTGGTTTTTCGTTTCGGTAATCGGCAGATTGGCGGGCGGAACTCCAGCCAGCACTTTTGCCGCCATTTGTCCGGATTGTTTTCCCCATTCATAATAATCATCGCCAATGGCGCCAATGGCACCCTGGCTGACAAAGTCCGGCTCTGTCACGTAGATGGGCACGCCGGCCTCTTTGGTCACTCGTAGAATGGCCGGGAAGCCGGTCAAAACCAGGTTGTCGGCCGAGAGAATGAAGGCTTCCGCTCCGCGTTGGATCAGCGAAAGCGCGGCCGGCCCCAGGTCGGAGACCGAAGATGCGGTTACTTCGAGGATGTGAATGTGTTGTTCCTTGCCGGCAGCGCGAAGCTTTTCGACCGAAATCAGTGAGTTTGCCTGTGCGGCGTCATAAATGATCCCTGCTTTCCTCAAATTTTGGTTACTTCGGGAAGCCATTTCCAGAAGCCTGTCGACCGGAGGGTTATCGTGTACGCCGCAAATATTGGCAGGTTCTTTCCCTTCCTTGAAAATTTGAAGTTTATAAGGATCGCTGGCTACCGTAAAAACCACCGGGATATCATGTATCTTTGCGGTTGCTGCGATTAGGGCGGGAGTGGTCACCGTGATCACCGCGTCGGGTTTTTCGAGTATGATGGCGTCTATGATTTGAGGCAACTGACCGATTTCCCCCTGTGCGCTGTATTTTTTTATCAAATAATCTTTTCTGTCCACCAGCCCGCTTTCGTTCAACGCGTCTTCCACGCCTGCGATGGCTTGCTCCAGTATCGGATTTTCGACCAGCGTGACCAACGCTATTTTTGCCGGCATGCCATATCCGGCAGGTAGATCAGGAAATTTGTCTGGCTGGTTGTTCATCCCCGACACTTCTGTTCCTTTGGCCGTGTGTCTTTGCTCAAGGTCTGAAAGCAGTAAAATGGCAGACGCTCCAACGATTAACGCAACTGCCAACCAGAGTTTTTCGAGCTGGTGCTTCATTTCGTTAGGATCGGCATCAAGGCACAAGGCTTTGAAAATAGAAAGAAACTGTGCATTATGTTTGTCTTCAAAATTCCGGTCACGAGTTTTTTACAGTCAGATTCAGGATGTTCCTTCCGTTCTCGTAGGTGTATTCCACATGCTCACACCTGCCCAGGATAATCTTCAGGCCGATATCATCTTCGTCGATCAGCGGATTGTCTTCTTCGCCCGGATTTTCGCATGTAAGGTGAAGCGTTCCTGTTTTTTCGGAATAGGAGAGTCGCAGGGAAGCGTCAGTGATCGTCTTCTGAAGCAGCAGGAGTTCCTCCGCGACAAGCAGCGTGAACTCCGTGACCCGGGGCGTCAGAAAGTGTTTTTCACAGAAGGCCTGCATTTCGGCCTGGATAGCGTACAGATCATAGTTTATGGAGGTTACATGAATATCGAGGCTTCGGATCCGGTTAATAAACGCTTTTGTTTTCTCCTTTTGCGGATGTTCGAATATCTGTTCCGGAGCGCCTTCTTCATAGATGATGCCTTCGTCCATGTAAAAAACCCTGTTGGAGATATTTTTTGCGAACTCCATTTCGTGGGTCACGATGATCATGGTCATTCCTTCCCTGGAAAGCCTGCGGATCACAGCCAGAACTTCGCTGACCATCGTGGGGTCGAGGGCGGAGGTAGGTTCGTCAAAAAGCAGGATCTCACATTCCATGGCCAT
>CAZANK010000241.1:0-6102 GCA_964486235.1 uncultured Prolixibacteraceae bacterium
GAACGGCATTGGCGGGTTCGTTTTCTGCATTTGCCGGGAGTTCCATTCCTTTTTCGCGGCGGAAAGCGATGACCGTTTCGAGGATCTCTTTGCCAAACTGCTGCATCTTTTTCCCGCCCATGCCTTTTACGCGCTTTAGTCCATGAAGCGTTGCCGGAAGTTTCTCGGCAATTTCAAGCAGTGTTTTCTGGGGGATGATCTTCGAGACCTCCAGTCCTTTGATGCTCGCTTTTGAAGCCCTCCATGCATATAGCCGGTTAAAAAACTCCGGATATTTTGAAGCCGGGATATTGCCTGTTCCCCGCGATGCAGGGAGGTCGGTCAGGTCGATCGCTCCTTTAGCCCTGGCCTCAAGATAATTCTTTAAGATGAATCCGTCTTTGCAGCTTTCCAGTCCGCTTTTTTTGATCCGGATTTCCCGGTGAAGCCGTTCAAATCCCTGCTGGAAGGTTTTACGAACAGCCTTGTTGTCTGTTTCGAATCCCGATGAATGAAGCGGCTGAACCAACACCAGATCCAGTTTCTCCAGAAAATACGTGCAGGCTTTTCGGATCCGCTCCTGGAGCCGGTCATTCTTTTCGGCATCCGTATCCGATCGCAGCAGTTCAATGATCTGGCCTTCAAATCTATCCGCGATTTCGATGATCCCTGTCTTTAAAAGGGGAATGACTGTTTGGAGCCGGCTGTTCAGGTTGCCAAGGAGTAACGCGCCATGCTGGTTACACAGTTTCAGCAGGTATTGGAGCTGCCAAAGGACAGGCTTAAAGTCGAATAGTTCAGTGAGTAATTTCTGTTGATACCTCTTTTGCGCTTCCAGCAGCTCGGTTTCACCAGGTTGATTCTGTTCTACCCCGGAGGTAAACGAAATCACCGTGCTGTCGGTCCGGATGCTGTGCAATCCGATTGGCGTGCTCAGTACGAGCCCTTCCAGCGTTTTACAGCGGCTGAGGGCGACATAAACCTGCCCGTGTGCAAACGACTGCCGGGCATTAATGATTGCTTTTTCGAATGTGAGCCCCTGGCTTTTGTGAATCGTAATCGCCCAGGCCAGCTTCAACGGGAATTGCTCAAATGTTCCGATGACGACTTCTTCGATCTCCCGGGTTTCTTTATTGAGTTCATACCGGATGTTTTGCCATTCTTCACGATCTGCATCAATTGGTTCCGGATCGCCTTCACACTGAACGGTGATCCGCTTTCCATCCATCTGTGTTATTTGCCCGATCTTTCCGTTGAAATACCGTTTGTCAGGAGAACTGTCGTTTTTAACAAACATCACCTGGGCGCCGGATTTGAGTGTCAGCTCAACTTCTGTCGGAAACAAATATTCGGGAAATTCCCCGGTTATTTTAGCTTTAAAAACAAATGCTTTTTTATTGATTTTCCCGAGTTTCCCCTGGTTGATTTCCTGGGCCTGATAATTGTGCGTGGTCAGGGTGATGTATCCTTCTTCATCCCCGGGCTGAAACCCGGGAAAATAACGTTTGTTCAGTTCGTTCAGTACAGTGACATCGGCCTTATTTTCACGGATTTGATTAAGGAGGCGAATGAATTTTTCATCACTTTGCCGGTAAATGTGTTTCAGCTCGATACTGACAAAGCTGGATTGCCGCAACGCACGGCTGCTGAAAAAGTAACAGGTGTCGTAATACGCTTTTAAAATGTCCCATTCTTCTTCCTTCACAACGGGCGCCAGTTGCTGAAGGTCACCAATCATCAGCAACTGGATCCCTCCGAACGGCTTATTCCGATCCCTGTATCGGCGAAGCACGTCGTCTATTCCGTCAAGCAGGTCGGCCCGGACCATGCTGATCTCGTCAATGATCAGTAAGTCGAGACTGCGGATCAGGTTCATTTTATTTTTATTGAACCGTCTGAACGACGCCTGATTTTCCGCACCCGGCAAATCAGTCCTGGAAGAGGCCTCGCGAGGAATTTGAGGACCGAACGGCATTTGAAAAAAGGAATGAATGGTAACCCCTCCGGCATTGATCGCAGCAACCCCGGTCGGCGCAACGACCACCATGCGCTTTGGGGAAGCTCGTTGCAGGCTTTTTAGAAAAGTGGTTTTTCCGGTACCTGCTTTCCCCGTCAGAAAGATATTTTGATTGGTGTAACGGACAAAATCAAAAGCAAGCTGTAATTGCGGATTGCCCTTGTCATTCATGATTTAAACCGTATAACTGTCCACACCAGTTGTTTCGGCGTTCCTGTCTACTTTTTTTATCAGTCCCTGGAGAACTTTGCCGGGACCAATCTCCGTAAAGAGCGTAGCCCCGTCTTTCAGCATGTTTTCAACAGTTTGGGTCCATCTGACCGGAGCCGTCAACTGGGCGATGAGGTTTTCCCTGATCTGTTCCGGGGCAGTTACCGGAAGCGCATTCACATTTTGGTAAACCGGACACACAGGTACATGGAAATTGGTTGCCATGATCGCCGCGGCCAGCTCTTCGCGGGCCGGTTCCATAAGTGGGGAGTGGAAAGCGCCGCCAACCACCAGCTTCAATGCCCTTTTGGCTCCCCTGGCGGTCAGCAGTTCACAGGCCTTGTCAATGCCGGCGACCGTTCCTGAAATGACCAGTTGTCCGGGACAATTGTAATTGGCCGGGACAACGATGTCGTCGACCGAGGCACAAACTTCCTCCACAACATGGTCTTCCAGTCCCACGATGGCGGCCATCGTAGAAGGCTGAAGTTCACAGGCCTTTTGCATGGCCATGGCACGTTTGGAGACCAGTCGTAACCCGTCTTCAAAGGTCAGGGCGTGATTGACGACCAAGGCCGAAAATTCGCCGAGCGAGTGGCCGGCAACCATGTCGGGACTGAACATGGGAAGCGTTCTTGCCAACAGCACCGAATGCAGAAAGATGGCAGGCTGGGTGACACGGGTCTGTTTCAGGTCGTCGACCGTGCCTTCAAACATGATCTCCGTGAGGTTGAACCCCAGAATTTCGTTAGCCTGGATGAATAAATCCCTTGCCAGGGGTGAATTTTCATACAAGTCCTTGCCCATCCCCGGGAATTGGGCGCCTTGTCCGGGAAATACGTATGCCTTCATGAGGTTTACTGTTTCAGTTTAACATGCCAAAGATATAAAAAAGTAGCGAGTAGTGAGACTCAAGACTCAGCGGTAAAAATCGGCTTCGTAGGTCGCTGAATTCTTCTTTGCATCGCTCACTGTCAGTTTTAAGTGACGTTTTTTTCCCGACCCGATCCGGTCCGGATCAAAAAGATACTCGAGCAGGGCATTTTTTGCATCGTATTCGAACAGGATCCATTCGCCGTCCAGCTCGCCCCGGTAGGCGCTGATTCCGGAGAAGTCATCACGGATCTTAAAACTGATTTTGCTTTGATTGGTGAGCTTCGTGTTGCCTTGGATGTTGACCGGGGTAATCACCGGCGCGATGGTATCGACCGCGATGGCAAAGTGACCCAGTTCGCGGGCAACGGCTTCCACCCAGCCAGAACGATATTCACCCCCGAGGGCCCGTTTTTTTCCTGTTTTCGCATCCACCACGGCAATCAGCGCTTTATCCCTGAGGTGCGACGGGAGGTTTACAGCCTTGATCCTCAGTTCATAATTCTGATGTACCGGGACCCCGTCATGGTGAAGCTTACCGATCGGCGAGTAATACGGATTCCCTGCGGGACTGGTCTTGAAGTCAAACCGAAAGTCGGAATAAAAAGTCCCGGCATCGAAATCGGCTTCAAATCCATCCTCTTCGAGGTGAAAACGTTTGTTGTACGCGACCGGCAGGCCTGTTTCTTCCTGTTTGGCGGTTGGGATGGGTTTGGATACCACCTCGAAGGCCAACCGGCTTTCATTTCCGTTCACATCTTTGATCAGGTAGTTGATTTCGTGCCTTTGTCCATCGGTGAGGGTTACTTTTCCCTGATTGGCCAAAACCGGATAGTTGCTAAGTTTGTTGCCCGGTTCGACCCAGCTCTTGTGAAGCCGCCGGTTGTATTTTTGATAGTGGGCGTAATCGATATGACTGTTCACATAACGGGTCTCTTCAAAGTCGAGTTGGTCCATTCTGAAGGTATATACCGGTTTCTGGCCGACCAGCAGGTTAATCTCATAAACGCCGCATTTATTCCAGCTCCCGGTCAGGTAATCAAGCGTCTGGATGCCAAATCCAATGTCACCCGACACGTTCAGTACCGGATTGTTTTTCAGATGATAGGCGCCGTTGAAGAAGACAGCGTCGATCCGCTGGGCATACGGTTTCCCCGAAACGTGCGCGTCGTCCGACAAGGGATAAAGCATGACCGAGAGGATGACCGGCGGCTGGTCGTCTTTGATGTTGAACCGGTATAACAACGGATTTACCGGTTTCTGGGATGCGGTATGCCTGATTTCAAAATGGAGGTGAGGGCCGCCCGAACTTCCGCTGTTACCGCTGTAAGCGATCAGCTCCCCTTTTTGAAACCGGAATTTTCCTTTTGGCACGGGGATGTCGGCCGCGAACGATTCCCGGTCATATTGAACAGTCCGCAAATAGGCCTGCATATCATCACGCAGTTTTTGCAGATGTCCGTAAACGGTTGTCGTTCCGTTGGGATGATTGATGTACAGCGCCAGCCCGAATCCGGAAGGTGATACGTAGATGCGCGAAAGCACGCCTTCGGCCACGGCATAGACTGCAAGACCCGGCTTCCCCTGTGTTTTCAGGTCAATGCCGGAATGGAAATGATTTGAACGCAACTCGCCGAAGTTTCCGGATAAAATAAGGGGTATTTTTAAAGGAGATGAAAAATAGTCAGGATCAGAAATTTGCGCGTCTGCTGTTTTCAGAAGTAAAATCAAAAAGCAAATAAAAATGGTCCTCATAGTCATACAACGTTTTCCTGCACTCCGTAAGAACCGTTTCTTCAAAAGCAGAATGGTTCTTGTAAATGAACTATTTCTCTTTATATTTGTTCATCAGTGAAGCTGTTCAACAAATAAAGCGATCTTCGTGTGATCTATTGGGCAAAAATATTAATTTTGTCGGAGAAACATACAGGAATGACTGGGCAGGATCAAATTTTATTGGATGATTTTAAAGCGAGACTCAGACTGTTGATGTACCGGCATGATCGTTTAAAAGCAGAGAAGCAGCAACTTCTTGATCAACTGGAATCACTGAAAAATGAGATTTCGGCTTTAAGAACTGAAAAGGATGAACTGCACGTTAAGTATGATAATTTAAAAATAGCCCGCGTTTTATCTGTTACCGATGATGAGAAACGACAGGCAAAACAGCGGATCAATAAAATAGTGCGGGAAGTTGATAAGTGTATAGCGCAATTGAATGTGTAGCGAATACATGATATAAATGACAGACGAGCTTTCAATAAATATTGCTATCAACGGGAGAATTTATCCCTTGAGAATTGACCGGAGGCAGGAGGAGAGGTATCGGAAAGCTGCAAAAATGATCAATGATATCGTTCTTGAATACAAAAAGAAGTACGTCAATCAGGACACTCAGGATTATCTGGCCATGACGGCTTTTCAGTTTGTATTAAAAAATTTGGACGTGGAAGAAAAGGCAGATGAGACTCCGGTTTTGGAAGAGTTGAGACTGCTGAACGAACAGTTGAGCGATTATTTGTCATTGAACGAGTAAGTAATTTAGATCGATCATACCCGCTTTTAACTTGGCCGGAAGAGTTCCGGGGCTGAGTTGAAATGCGGGATTTTTATTAATTAATAATTCTATTAAGATGGAAATAATACTATATGTGATTTCAGGCTTTCTCGGAGGCAGCGTTTTTTCCTACTTTTTGTGGGATAAAGCCATCCAGGGAAAGAAGAGGAAGATCATCAGCGAAGCGGAAGCTGAGGGAGAGGTGATCAAAAAGGATAAAATCCTCCAGGCCAAGGAAAAGTTTCTTCAGTTGAAGGCCGAACATGAGAAATACATTAACGAAAAAAGCAGTAAGATCCATATCCTTGAGACGAAGATGAATCAAAGGGAAACCGCCTTGAATCAGCGCCGGGATGAAATCCAGCGGAAGGTGAAGGATTTTGAGACCGAGAAAAAGGAAGTCGACGTGATCCGTGAAAACCTGACCACCCAGTTGAATTTGCTTCAGCAAAAAGAGGAGGAACTG
>CAZANK010000242.1:0-1632 GCA_964486235.1 uncultured Prolixibacteraceae bacterium
GATTTTCCTTATCTTTGCGCCTTCAGACGTGTTCCTGATAACCACGTTAAAAACAAGGAAGAATGAAAAATCATGTTTCGACACTTTTTTTGATCGCCGGTGTCCTTTTCACGGCCTGTATGTTGATCGCCAATACGGTGGCCTCCAAAATTGTCATGATCGGTCCGTGGCCGGCCCCTGCCGGGGTGGTGGTTTTCCCGCTGGCCTACCTCATCAATGATGTGATCGTGGAAGTGTGGGGTTACGCCAGGGCCCGGCTGATCATTTGGGCGGGATTTGGCATCAATATCCTGGCGGCACTCTTTTACCTGTTGGCGATAGCCCTTCCTTCGGCCCCGTTTTATGAGGGGCAGGAAGCATTCCGGATGGTCCTGGGCAGTTCCGTGCGGATTGTGTCAGCCAGCCTGATTGCATACCTGACCGGATCGTTCATAAACGCGTTCGTGATGAGCCGGTTTAAACAGATCACCAAAGGGAAAAACTTTTCGTTGAGAGCGATCCTTTCGACGCTGGCCGGTGAGGGCATGGATTCGCTGATCTTCATTTCAGTTGCCTTTACGGGAATATTCCCGGTAAAGGTCATTTTGACCATGATCATCACGCAGACCCTGCTGAAAGTGGCTTATGAAATCGCTGTGCTTCCGTTAACCATCGGCGTGGTGGCAAAGGTTAAAGCCCTGGAGGGGGAAGATGCGTTTGATCATGCCGTATCGTACAATCCATTTCGGTTAAAACAGGTCTGATGAAGAAGGCGTTGGTCGTTTTTTCAGGTGGACAGGACTCCACGACGTGCCTCTTCTGGGCAAAAAAGCAGTTTGAAGGGGTGGAGGCAATTTCTTTCGATTACGGACAAAGACACCGGATGGAGCTGGAAGTGGCGGAGGCCATTGCGAAAGAGGCGGACGTTCCGTGGCATCTTTTCAAGCTCGACCTGGTGGGGCAATTGACAAGCAATTCGCTCACTGACCCCCGGATGGACGTTGAACAGGAAAAACCATCCGGACGTCCGCCAAATACCCTGGTTGAAGGGCGTAACATGCTTTTTCTGACTTACGCGGCCATTTATGCCAAGTCGAAGGACATCCACTACCTGGTAACAGGAGTCGGACAGGCTGATTACAGCGGTTATCCGGATTGCCGGGACGAGTTTGTCCGGTCGCTGAACCAGACGCTGAACCTGTCGATGGATTACACGTATGAGATCCATACGCCACTGATGTGGAAAAATAAAGAGCAAATCTGGCAAATGGCCGACGAATTGGGTATCTTTGACCTGGTCCGTCACCGGACGCTGACCTGTTATAACGGGATAACGGGTGATGGCTGTGGCCACTGTCCGGCCTGCAGGTTACGCCGAAATGGACTGGAGGGGTATTTAAAGCGGAGACCGGAACACGGAGACTATGAGTAGGAATAAAACAGTCGTGAGTTGTAAAATAAAAAGGTGACAAGGTTCCAAGGTCGCAAGGTCGCAAGGTGGCAGGGTAAAAACAGGATAAAAGAAGTCGTTAACCCTGTAACCCTGTAACCCTGCAACCTTGCAATCATTTTAACCATTTATTGAATTTTTGCCATGAACCCGTTAAAACATCTTGGAAAAGAAACAGCATACCGGTTTACCTATGATCCCGG
>CAZANK010000242.1:1732-6092 GCA_964486235.1 uncultured Prolixibacteraceae bacterium
CCGAAATACATTGAAGTGTGGGGAAAGTTTCTGCCGCGCGGCGGACTGAGTATTGATCCGTATGCCAATTACGGGAAACCCGGCACAAAATATGAAGAACTGGCCTGGTACCGGCTGCAAAATCACGATATGGATCCTGAAAAAATTGATAACCGGTAACGGGACCAAATCATCTGTTATGAAGAAACTACTCGGATATTTCCTGTCACCTTTTTATCTCCTGACATTTATCCTTTTGCTGTTGATCTTTCATCCTGTTCAGGTGATTTGCCGCAGGACAGGCGGTTACCAGCTCCGGAAAAAGTCGGTCGACATCCTGAATTTTTTGCTGTTGTACAGCCTGGTCATGTTGGGGGTGCGGATCAGGTTCAGGGGTTTTGAACGGTTGCCTCAGGGACGCCCTTTCATCATTGTATCGAATCATCAGAGCCTGATGGATATCCCGCCAATTGTGTGGGGATTCAGGAAACACCATCCCAAATTTGTATCGAAAAAGGAGTTGGAAAGGGGAATCCCAAGTATTTCCTATAATTTAAGGCATGGCGGTTCTGTATTGATCGACAGGGAGAACGGGCGACAGTCGATTGTGGAAATTTCAAAACTGGGAAAGCACATTGAAAAGGAAAATTACAGTGCCAGTATTTTTCCGGAAGGGACACGCAGCAAAACGGGGGAAGTGAAGCGTTTTCAGCACCCGGGTATTGCCGCACTGTTACGTTCGGCTCCTTCTGCATGGATCGTACCTTTTGTGATTGATGGGAACAGCGAGTTGGTGAAACGGGGCTATTACCCGCTTCAATTCGGAACTTGTCTGACCTTTACCGTCCTCGATCCCATCGATCCCGCAGGACGTAATCCGAAAGAGCTGACTGAAGAGATCGAACAAAAGATCAGGGAAGCGCTCGGACAAAATTCTTAAGGCTCCAGCGCAGAGGTAGGCCAAACCACGCAACAGGTGTTAGGTAAGAATAGAAAGATGCCGGGGGATCGGAGGTAAATCTTGACCTTTTTGCTGACTTTTGGGTTAACCCAAAAAGCCGGTGGGAATTAGGGTGAAACCCCATCAGATTTGTTCCCACCCCAACCGGTAGGTATGGCGAATCCACTCTTCGGTCGTCTGCTGGGCAGGGAGCGTGGCATATTTCGCCTGACGCCGGGGTTCGCCTTTCACCAGTTCGAAGTCATCTCTTTCCGGAATCTGAAGCGTATCTTCGTTCGTGATATTTGAGAAAAGCATTCTGTTGTTGTCCCAGTATAATTTCCGGTTCAGGCTTTGGAGACGGACAGCCAGCGCACCAAGCAGGACCATTTCGCTTAACGGACCGGCATAGGAGAAATTTGAAGACGCTTCGACACGGTTTTCGGGTGTTTCTTTGCAGGCCCTGATCCAGTCCTGTTCATGTCCGCCTTCCATGGCCATGGAGATCCTGCGGATGGATTTTTCGGGCGGTCTGAAATGTTCCATCTCAGCGGTTGGCAGCAAGGTGGGATTCCTGGCGTAGGCACCACACATGATCTTCCCTTTTGTCCCGTAAAAAATGCAGCCGCCATCCTGGCCGCCCATGGGTTCATCATCCGCGAGTTCGTCCGGACGCGGCGGCAACAGTCCCCCGTCATACCAGGTAATGGTGACCGGCGGCATGGCTACTTTAGGCAGGTTATCGCGGGCCGGAAATTCAAAAAGGATGATCTCGGAATTTGGCGGAGAACCGGTATTAAATGCGCCGGAGCTTGCCTGCACGGCTGCCGGATGGGCCAGGGTCAGTGCCTTAAAGACCGGGTCAAGGATATGACAACCCATGTCGCCCGGCGCTCCTGTTCCGAAATCCCACCACGCCCGCCAGTTCCAGGGATGATAGATCTTATGATACGGGCGATAGGCTGCGGGTCCGATGAACAGGTCCCATGCCAGTGATTTGGGGATACGCATTTCCTTTTTGGGAGGATAGAGTGCCTGAGGCCACGTGGGTCGGTTTGTCCATGCATCGACCCGGCCGACTTCCCCAATGGCTCCGGACCAGATCCATTCGCAGATATCACGGATGCCGTTCCCTGAATTACCCTGATTCCCCATCTGGGTGGCTACCTGGTATTTGATGGCAGTCCCGGTCAGCGTTCGTGATTCAAAAACTGAATGGGAAAGGGGGGCTTCCACGTACACATGCATACCCAGACGCATGGCGGTAAGGGCAGGAAGGGCATGCGTGTGATCGGGTGTCGCGATCATCACCGCTTCAATGTCCTTTTGTTTGTCGAACATTTCCCTGAAATCCGCGTAGTGCGGCGCCGAATCCCATTCCCTGAATGAATTCCGGCTCGCGTATTCTGCATCCACATCACACAGGGCGACAATGTTTTCGGTCTCCATCTTTTTCAGGTTGAGGTAGCCCACCCCGCCGGCTCCAATCCCTGCAATATTCAACTTGTCGCTGGGAGCACGGTGACCCAGTCCGGCGACGACCCGGCTTGGAAGGATGATGATCCCTGCCAGGGCAGCAGATGCTGATCCGATAAATTTTCGTCGTCCGGGAATTCGTGCTTCCTTCCTCATACGATCATGGATTGAAAATGAATTAGCCGGATGATCGGAAGATCGTCCGGCTAATTAAAGGAGGTTACGCAGGCATTTCCGGTAAGCTCCATGGAGCGCGGTAAGCATGCTTGATCAGTTCGGATGCAAAGGCTTTTGCCGAAACCGGATCGGTCCATGTTTTATTAAACGTCGGGTGACCGTCGGTAATTTTGAAACCATCATGGACGACTGTCTTGATCATTTCGTCATCTTTCAGGTTCGTGAATTCCATGGTTTCGCCATTCCATTCCAGCTCTTTGTTCAGACTCTGCAAACGGACAGCCAGCACGCCCATGACCACCATTTCGTTGAATGGCCCGGCTTCGCTAAAGTCGGATGCTGTCTTAACCCGGTTTTCAGGACTTTCCTTGCAGGCGCGTACCCAGTCCATTTCATGACTTGTCTCGATGCGGCGGCGGAATTTGGGAGCGTTGGGAACACGGCCCGACAACAACCAGGGATCTTTTCCATAGCAACCGCAAATGAGGGTGTCTTTTGTCCCGTGGAAGGCCACATAACCGCCGGCATTGTTCGGATTTTTCCCTGCAGGCCAAGCTTCGGGAAGCATAGGTTTAATACCGCCGTCATACCAGTATACATCCACTTCGGGCAGCTTGACCTTCATTTTTTTCTGAGGTTTCCGTTCCGGGAACGTCAATCGCACCGACTGAGCAGTTGGCGCGCAATCGTTCAGCAGGAGGGTTGAATTCCCCTGAACTTTTGTAGGATAGCCCAGTTCAAGACCAGCAAAAACAGGATGCAGGATGTGGCAGGCCATATCGCCAAGAGCGCCGGTTCCGAAGTCCCACCAGCCGCGCCAGTTCCAGGGATGATAGATTTCATTGAAAGGACGCATTTTGGCAGGTCCGATAAACAAATTCCAATCCAACGTTTCAGGAACCCAGTGCCCGGTTTCGGGCGTGTTTAAACCCTGTGGCCAGATCGGACGGTCGGTGAAGGAATCTACCTTGCTTACTTCACCGATTTCGCCATTGGCGATCCATTCAATAACCTGGTTCACACCTTCGCCCGATGATCCCTGGTTTCCCATTTGCGTGGCGACCTTGTATTTATCTGCCAGCCTGGTCAGCAACCTTGATTCATAAACTGTATGCGTCAGGGGTTTCTGGAGATAAACATGTTTTCCCATCGTGATGGCGTGCGCCGCGGTAATGGCATGGGTATGATCGGCTGTCGCGATCACAACGGCATCAAAGCTTTTCCCTAACTCATCGTACATCTCCCGCCAGTCTTTGTATTTTTTTGCCTGAGGGAAATGCTCAAAAACACGGGCCGCATATTTCCAGTCTACATCACAAAGGCCAATAATGTTTTCCGATGCCAGGTTCTTCAGGTTGGCAAAACCCATACCCCCAACACCCACACCGACGATATTCAGTTTATCGCTTGGCGCTTTGTGCCCAAGCCCTGCAATCACATTACTTGGAAGAATGGTAATCCCTGCTGCAGCCGCAGCGGTCGTTCCCAGAAAAGACCTTCTGGAAAACTTGTTTGCCTTATTCGACACTTGTTTCATAGTTTAAAATAATTATGATTTGATTTAGGTATTAATAATAAATTAAAACTACTAATTACGCTGAAAAAACAGTTAAAGATATAATTATCCCGGCGATTGACAAAACTGTTTTTCGTCCTGACCTGTTTTTTTTGACCTGCAGGCCGCAAAAAGGAGCACCGATGGTGAAATCATTTTTTTTAAAAGAGGGAAGGGCCCCTGAAAAGGCCCTTCCCTCTTTTCGATTATTGGAAATCGCCGCCGAAATCCAT
>CAZANK010000243.1:0-6088 GCA_964486235.1 uncultured Prolixibacteraceae bacterium
GAACTTAACCCGGATTGAACGACATAATCCAGAACAGCGGGCAAGGATTGATCGGACATGCTCCGGTAACTGTACGTGATCGTGCCGATCTGTACACCATTGAACCTGGAATTGGGCTTGGCGGCATCAACTGCCGAAGAATGGAAACAAAAAGCAGCGACCAGCATCCCGGCGGCTGCTTTCATCGTTGACGATACGTTTAAAAGACTGACAATTTTTATCATGATAATCTGGTTTAGGTTGTTTGTTTGTGAAGACAAACCTTCAGCATCCAAATATAGACAAAAAATGAGTGTCTATATTCCGTCCCCGTCGTTCTTCAAAATAAATTCTGCATGTTGCTCTCTCCCTGACTTATCTTTCCAGCTTATCCGGTAGTTCCCTTTGAAGCCTCGGAACTGAACTGTACCATTATGGTCAGCTTGTATTGTCAGATTGGTTCTCCATTCACGATTGATCAATGTATCCAAAACATGATAAACCGGCTTTGGGTTCATCTCCTTGTCATACAGTCCGGAGAAAGAAGGCTCACCCGGTGCAGCCCCTCCATCGACCAGGTTCCACCATGTAATTCCCGTTACCGATGGATAACTGAACCAGAGACGGTAAAGGTTCCGGGCAATAATCGCCTGTATTTCCCATGCTTCTCTGGTTCCGTCGGGCGCAGTCACTGTTACTTCACTGATATGAACAGGACGTTCGGCACCGGAGAGGCAATCCAGAACAGCATAATTCTTCGCCGGAGTCAGGATATCTGCTCCATTGGCAATATTCTTCGCCTCAGCGGGGTTGAAAATATGCATTTGTACTCCCACATGATCGATACGGACGCCCCGGTCGGTCAGATCACGGACAATCTCCACATAACGTCTGTTCGGTCCCCAGTGAATATCGCAGTCGTTGATATTGAAGCGGACCGATTCAGGGAAATATTTCATCGCCCACCGGTAGGTCTTATAGGTGTAATCGTCGGGCATGACTCCCCGGTTGGCCTGATCGATCGGTTCATTCACCACATCCCACCGTTGAATCCGCCCCTTATAACGGTCAGCAAGTTCACGTACGTGCGCCTCGAAAATCTTTTCCATCTCCTCACGATCCTCCGGCATCCAGGTGGGATGACCCCACCTGCGCATTCCGTAAATGATGGCATGACCATTCATATTGATCCCTTTCGATTCGCAAAATGCGACGACAGGATCTGTGGCCGGACGCCGGTATTCGTATGGACTGTTCACTTCATACCTGGGCCTGCCCTGTTCCGGTTCCAGCGTTTTCCAATAAAACGCGACAGTGGCAGCATTGAAGAGCGTGCCAAAAGTATCCTCATATTTTTTGTTCTTTTCGGGGCTTTTAAGATCACCAAACAAAAAGGTATTCCCGCCAAACAGGAACAAATGGCTGATTTGTTCTATCTTCACTTCAGCGCCTTCAGGCAAATTCTTCAGATGACATACTGCATCTGCCTTCCGGTTAAGCTCAATATCCCGGTCAATTTTCGCCTGAACCTCCGGGTTCCAGAACTTCATATAAGCGTCGCTCATTACGTTGCTGCCTTCTGCTTCATCAGACTTCTGACCCTGTGCAGCAACCTGAGCCTGCATTTGGTTAAAAATCAACACCTGAAAAAATAATATCCATACGATCTGCTTCATCCACTTCATACTGTGCTTCATTAAAGTCAATATTCATTAATTAAATAATCAATCTCTGATTCCGTCTCCGTCATTCTTCAGGTAAAACTCTGCCTGTTGTTCTTTCCCCGACTTATCTTTCCAACTCACACGGTAACGTCCTTTGAACCCTCGAAACAGCACTTTCCCATTTTCACCAGCCGCAACTGTCATGTTTGTTTTCCATTCCTGGTTGATTAGTTTATCGAGAGCATAGAATGACTTTTTCGGCTGCATATCCCGGGTAAAAAGGCCGGAGACGGAAGGTTCGCCGGGTGCACCGCAGTCATCGACCACATTCCACCAGGTGATCCCCATCATCGGTTGAATGCTGAACCACAGACGATAGAGATTCCGGGCGATGACAGCCTGAATTTCACGTCCCCGTTCGTCATCATTGGGTGAAGTGATCGTGATCTCACTTAAATGAATGGGTAAGCCGGCCTTTGAAATTGTCTCCATCTTGTCCCAGACCTGCTGCGGCGACTCGATCAGCTTTCCATCAGCGACATCCAGGCACTGCTGCGGGTTGAACAAATGCATCTGTGAGCCCATGATATCGATCCGGCATCCATGTACAAGCAAGTCTTTAACCTGATTGGAATAGTTTTCATTATTGGCATAGTCATTAATATTCAGCTTCACGTATTTCGGTAATTTAAGATCCGCCGTACGGAATGCCTCGTAAGTATAATCGCCGGGCATCAGCCCATAATTACTTTTACAGACTGCATCACCTGTGACGCACTGACCATGGTAATCCGTTGCACTTTCATTGACCACATCCCAGCTATTGATACGGCCTCTGTAATGATCAGCCAACTCAACGATCCGTTTATGAAAGAGACGTTTCATTTCTTTTGAATAATCGGGGAACAAAGCTGCCACCTGATCAGGTGTCATTTTTTTATATTCGTCCGTATAGGTATCCCGTATCGTTCCCTTTTCTTCCGATGCAAATTCTGCCAGCCGGCTTATTTTTTCCTTTTCTTCCGCTCTTGCATAGTGGTCAAATAGCCATTCCGGGTGTTGCCAGTGCCTGTTGCCCCAAATCATCGTATGACCATGCAGCCGGATTCCTTTGCTTTCACAAAATTCCACCACAGGATCCGGGGCCGGACGGCGCCAGTGCGGTTCCTTTTTGGGTTCCGGCACACTGTTCCAATAAGCCTCTGTGTCCCAGTATTCTTCCCGGAAACGCGGCCGATTAGGCTGCATTTCAAAGGTCTTCCAGTAAAAAGCGATCGTTGCCGAGTTGAAAAGTGTACCGAAAAGATCCTTGTATCGTTGGTTCCGGCCCGTTGTACCAAGCTGATTGAAATTAAAAATATGCGCCCCGAAAATGAAATCGTGCGAAATCTGTTCAACCTTCACTTCCGTGCCCTCAGGAAGGTCTCTCAAATGAAGCACTGCATCTGCTTTACGGTTTTGATCAATGTCACGGTCAATCCTGGCCTGAACCTCAGGATTCCAAAGCTTCCAGTATGCTTCGCTCATTACACCGCTTTCCATGATTCCATTTTCTCCGGTTTGTTTCCTGACTATTCCCAGGGGATAAGCCAGGAATTGGAACACGCAAATCGTAACAAAACTCAAAATCATTTTTCTATTCATAGAAAAAATTGTCTTCATTAATGAATCCGGGTGCTTTGAATAATATATAGTATGAGAACTAAGTGCCATCTTACTCCTTTATTTCAATTTTTCCAACCCAGAAACCGTATTCTTTAAACTCAAATCCGCTTTCCATATTTCCTTTCCTAACACCCTCTGCCATCAATACCTTAACGAATTTGTGTTTCAGTCCGTCTAATCCAAGTACCCTAACATGCTGCGGATGATTGGATAAATTAATTATTATTAATACGTGTTCGTCATTCAGAGAACGCATATATGATAAGATTGATTGAGGTTGATCATTATCCAACCATTTCAATTTCCCTGACGAAAATGCTTTCTCTGCTATACGCAGTTTACAAAGTTTTTGACAAAAGACGAAACGCGATTGTCCTTCGAAAGTTTCAGCATTTACCCAATTAATTGGAGCTCTACCAAAAATACTATGACGCGCTGTATCTGCGATTTCCTGTCCATTATAGAGAAATGGGACACCATCAAGAGTGAAATTCATTAATAATGCAGCGTTTACTCCTGCAAATCCCCATACCTTTTCAATACGATTATGCCACCCATCATTTGCAATATCATGGGTATCAATGAAGCGAATGAAACGTACACCGTATGGGCGTGCTTTCACCATCTCGTTCCACGTCTTGCGCAAATCTAAAACAGTCTTCTTCCCGTCATAAACAGCTTTGAGTGTATTAAACCATGTAAAACCATAGTTAAGGTCAAATGCCATAATTTGATCTTCTTTCCGTTCACCCTCTGCAAGCATACCAATGTCAGGTTTAATGACTTCCAATCTTTCACGTGCTGCTTTCCAAAAATCAAGAGGGACACCATCTGCCACATCACAGCGAAAGCCATCTGCATCAAATTCTTTTACCCAATATTCCATATTCTTCCACAAATATTCCCGAAGTTCGGCATTTTCAAAATTCAGGGCAGGAAAACTCCATGAAGCATTAATTGCTTTTCCGTCTTTATTTCGTTTTATAAAATCCGGATGTTCCTTCAGGAAGACGGCCGTTGGTCCACAGTGGAGATAAACCATATCAAGCATCACCTTCAGTCTAAGCCGGTGAGATTCGGTAATAAACTCTTTCAAATCTTCATCTGTTCCGTATTCCGGGTCAACATGATAAAAATCTTTCATCCGGTATGGATTCTTTGGATTATTCATACCCGATGCCTTTTGCCTGGGACTCCAGAATACCTCGTCCAAATCGTCATCAGCCACAAAAACGGGACAGAGATAGACAATAGTTGCACCTAGTTCAGCTATTTTTTTTAACCTGTCGGTCGCAGCCTTTAGAGTGCCTTCTACCGTAAAGGCCCGAGGCTGAATCTGATAGATTATACCACTTGTAATCCACCCAGGTGCTGTTCTGGCTTTTTGTTCATTTAATGGTAATGTATCTGAATTTTGGCAAAAACCAGCAATCCAAATAAAAGAAAACAGTATCGATTTTAGTATCTTTCTCATAATGTTGTATTTAGCTTCTGTCAATACCCTGGATTTTGATCTGATTCAGGATCGATGGCTTCATTATAATTCATTTCCGACTCGGGGAAAGGCCAGAGAAGATGTTTATCTGTCACATCCTGCCCTGTACCTTCCTTGATTATTTCTTTGACCTTTCCGGAACGTTTCAAATCTAACCAACGCTTTCCACCATCAAGATGGGTTTCATAGCCTCTTTCTTTCAGCGCTAAATCAATAAAACTCTCTTTGTCAGTATATTCAGTCAAATTAAAATCTATTTCCGAAGGTTGTATAGGATCTTTTCCATAAGCACGTCGGTGTACCATATTTAATTTTTCCATAGCATCAGCAGTAGGTCCGTTATTAACCTGACATGCAGCCTCGGCATAAAGCAAAAGAATATCGGCGTACCGATAACATGGATAATCATTCCCTGCGCCACTAGTACGTTCAGTATCAATAAATTTAAGACTTAAAAGCGTATTCTGACCTAACCCGATATTCCAGCCATACCAGTTCTTTTTTCTAAGATCAGCATTGTCCCATTTCCTGTATACAGAATATTTCACAGTGTCCAGATATAATGCGTAAAGACCAGATCCATTTAAATAAGGATCAGAAGGATGATGTAAAAAATCTACATAGCTCCATCCATAACCTGATTCCCTATTGTATTTAAGATAAAATATTTCTTCTGTCGTGTTAACGATATCCGGTCCAAAAATTTTCTGAAAATCTTCTACTGTTTCTACATTGACCAATGAATATGTATTGGATTCTATAACTTCACCAGCCTTGTTTTTTGCATTTTCATATTGTTCCTGATAAAAATACATATCTGCTAAAACGGATTTAGCTGACCATTTTGATGGACGACCAGCGACATCAGGAGTATTAGGAAGATTTTCTTCGGCATAAATTAAATCTTCTATTATTAAGTCATAAACATCTTCACTACTTAAAGGGATGTCTTCCTCCAACATGTTTGATTCGGTGCGAAGAACCGCTTTCCCCCAATTACGTAAAAGATGAAAGTAAATAAAAGCACGTAGAAATTTTGCTTCTGCCATATATTTTGCTTTTTCTTCTTCATTCATTTGATCCCCCTTTGGTACATTTGCAATAACCAGATTTGCATTCCTGATACCTTTATAAAAATTTTCCCAGATTAGCCCGACCCGTGTAATATTTGAATTGTCAAGTCCTTGAAAGTTGCTTAAAACAGAGTAACTTCCGCGGCCATGTGTAAAGTCACTATAAGCTTCCAATTGACAGGGATAAAGAAATCCAAAACAGTTATAAACTT
>CAZANK010000244.1:0-6085 GCA_964486235.1 uncultured Prolixibacteraceae bacterium
CAAAATGGCTTACGATAAATTTTCAACCATCCTGTCACCGGCAGTGCCCCTGCCCATCGAAAATGTCGACACCGACCAAATCATCCCGGCCCGGTTTCTGAAAGCTGTGGAACGGAAAGGCTTTGGAGAAAACCTGTTCCGGGACTGGAGATACGACAAAAACAACCAGCCCGTGGCCGACTTCGCATTGAACAATCCCCGTTATTCGGGGCAAATCCTGGTGAGCGGAAAAAACTTCGGCAGCGGCTCAAGCCGGGAACATGCCGCGTGGGCGCTTTACGACTACGGGTTCCGGGTTGTCGTATCCAGTTTCTTTGCCGATATCTTCAAAGGCAACGCCATCAACAACGGCTTGTTGCCTGTTGTGGTTTCACCCGCTTTCCTGGAAAAGATCTTCGCGGCAATCGACCGTGATCCGAAAATCATGTTTAAAGTGGATCTGCCCGGACAATCCTTTACCATTGCGGAAACCGGCGAGTCGGAAAAATTCGGGATCAATCCCTACAAAAAACATTGCCTGCTGAACGGCCTTGACGATATCGACTATCTTGTTGCCATGAAAGACGATATCAGCGCGTTCGAAGGGAAATAACAGAAAAGACCATAAAACCAGCCATCATGGGAAATCAGCATTTAACAATCATGGACACGACCCTGAGGGACGGAGAGCAGACCTCAGGCGTTTCTTTTACCGAAACAGAAAAGCTAAGCATGGCCAAAGTCCTCCTTGAAGACGTACGTGTTGACCGGATCGAAATTGCGTCGGCCCGGGTGTCGGAAGGCGAATTCAACGCGGCGCGTCAGATCATGGTTTGGGGTGCAGAAAGAGGGCATCTCGACCGGATTGAGATTTTGGGATTTGTTGACGGCAAAACCTCCATTGACTGGATTGACCGGACGGGTGGTAAAGTCATGAACCTGCTCTGCAAAGGGTCGCTTAAGCACGTGACGCAGCAGTTGCGGAAGTCGCCTGAAGAGCACATCGCCAACATCCGGCAATCAATCGACGATGCCACCCGGACGGGCATCGCGGTGAACGTGTACCTGGAGGACTGGTCGAACGGGATGCGCAATTCGAGGGACTACGTACACTTCATGGTTTCAAACCTGAAGACGATGAATATCAGGAGGGTGATGCTGCCCGACACGCTCGGCATCCTGAATCCGGACGAAGCTTATGCGTTTTGTAAAGAAATGATCGACACCTATCCGGATGTGACCTTCGACTTTCACGCGCACAACGATTATGACCTGGCCATCGCCAACGTGTTCAACGCCATCAAGGCCGGCATCCGCTGTATCCACACCACGGTGAACGGGCTGGGTGAACGGGCCGGGAATGCTCCCCTGTCGAGTGTGATCGCCACCATCAAGGATCATCTGCATATCGACACCCAGGTTAATGAAAGCAGATTAAACCGCGTGTCCAAACTGGTGGAGAGCTTCTCTGGCATCCGGATCCCAACCAACAAACCCCTGATCGGAGAATTTGTGTTCACCCAATGCAGCGGGATTCATGCCGACGGCGACAAGAAAGACAACTTGTACTTCAACGATCTGTTGCCCGAACGCTTCGGCAGGACAAGAACGTATGCCCTGGGAAAAACCTCAGGGAAGGCCAATATTAAAGCCAACCTGGAGGAACTTGGCGTAGAATTGTCGCCCGGGGACCTTAAGAAAGTGACCGACAGGGTCATCGCGCTGGGCGACCACAAGGAAACCGTGACGCTGGAAGACTTGCCATACATCGTCGCCGATGTGCTCCAGGAAAACAGGGAGCAAAAAATCACGGTTAATAATTACGCGCTCACCCATGCCATGGGACTTCGTCCTTCGGCCACGATAAGTATAAACATCAACGGCAGGACCTACGAAGCTTCCGACTCCGGAGACGGTCAGTACGACGCGTTCATGAATGCGCTGAAGGCCATTTACAAACGACTTAAAAAACCGTTCCCGACACTGCTTGACTATACGGTGACCATCCCTCCGGGAGGTAAGACCGATGCCCTCGTTGAAACCGTGATCACCTGGAAGTTCGACAAAGAATTCAAAACCCGTGGTCTTGATTCAGACCAGACGGCGGCAGCAATCAAGGCCACATTCCGTATGCTGAACATGATCGAAACAACAAAGAATGAAAAATAAACACATGAAACGACCATGATCAAAACTTTGCCCACACAGGAAAATGATTATTTGCGAGTTCCAGGCATTGGTGTACTACATTAAAGAATTACAGTGTGGTACAGAAATTGCACGAACCTAAATTGAAAAAGTAAACAGATGAAATTAAAATTAGCTGTTCTTCCCGGAGACGGGATTGGCCCGGAGATCATCGAACAGGCCATGAAATCGGTAAAAGCTGTTGCTGAAAAGTTTGGTCATGAACTGGAATATCAATACGGGTTAACCGGCGCCGTTGCGATTGACAAGGTGGGCGACCCCTATCCGGACGAAACCCACGAGCTCTGTATGAAGTCGGATGCCGTATTGTTCGGCGCCGTCGGCGACCCGAAATTTGACAACGACCCCAAAGCCAAAGTACGACCGGAACAGGGATTGCTGGCCATGCGAAAAAAGCTGGGACTTTATGCCAACATTCGTCCGGTCGAGCCTTTCGAATCGCTGCTTCACCGCTCGCCATTACGACGCGAACTGGTAGAAGGTGCAAACTTCGTGGCCATCCGCGAACTCACGGGAGGCATCTATTTTGGAGAGAAAGGACGCAGGGACAATGGGAATACTGCATTCGACACCTGTACCTATTCGCGCCATGAAATCGAACGCATTCTGAAGCTGGGCTACGGGTTTGCCCTGAAACGCAATAAGAAGCTCACCGTCGTGGACAAGGCCAACGTGCTTGAAAGTTCGAGACTGTGGCGTGAGATTGCCCAGGAAATGGCACCCCGTTATCCTGAGGTAAAAACAGAATACATGTTTGTCGATAATGCCGCCATGCAGCTTATCCAGTGGCCGAAAAATTTTGATGTGATGGTTACCGAAAATATGTTTGGCGATATCCTGACCGATGAGGCCAGCGTCATCACCGGCTCGCTCGGACTGCTCCCCTCCGCGTCGATCGGCGTCCACACCTCTGTGTTTGAGCCCATCCATGGTTCCTACCCTCAGGCAGCCGGGAAAGACATTGCCAACCCGATCGCGACAATCCTGTCGGCGGCCATGATGTTCGAACACGCGTTTAACCTGATGCAGGAAGGTCAACTGATCCGGACGGCCGTCGATGCCTCCATGGCAGCAGGGGTGGTGACCGAAGACATTGCACAGGGAAAGGCCTTCAAAACCTCGGAGGTCGGCGACTGGATTGCTGCATCTATTCAAAAAGCATAATCAACCGGCTGCCGGTTGCCGGCAGCCGGTTGATTATGTCGGTCACCTGTCAACTTTATTCAAAGAAATTTGTCTATAAAGATAGAACGCGCATTTTCCTGTTAAAACTTGTTAAACATTGCCAATGAATGGAAATAGCGGGAAAAATGGCATTCTTTATGCGTTATCTTTGCAAATAAAAATATGATTATTTACATAACAGGAAAATAATCTTAAAAACTCAGCTATCATGAAAAATTTTACAAAAATAAGCCTGGCCGTTGTTATCGCCCTGGGTAGCGCTTCGGCCACACTTTGGGCTTACACACGTTATTTCAATGATACTCAGGTGATCGCCGTCAATCAGAATCCTGCCATGCAGTACGCCAGTCTGCCGTCAGCTCCGCAGGGTGACGCCCCTGATCTGACTTACGCGGCAGAAAGTTCCGTCCATGCGGTCGTTCACGTGAAAGTGAAGTCGAAGGTGAACATGTCCTCTTACGGGAATCCTTTTTTTGACTGGTTTTACGGCGACCGCTTTCAGCAGCAGCCTCAGATCAGGCAAGGAGCAGGTTCCGGGGTTATTATTTCTCCCGATGGTTACATCGTCACAAACAACCACGTGATCGACGACGCGGACCAGGTGACTGTCGCCCTGAACGACAAGCGGGAATTTGAAGCCAAACTGGTTGGCGCCGACGAAACGACCGACATTGCCCTGTTGAAGGTCGATGCGGATGAACTGCCCGCTATCCGGTTTGGCAGTTCGGACAGGCTGAAGCTGGGCGAATGGGTGCTGGCGGTCGGCAATCCTTTTAACCTGACCTCCACGGTGACTGCCGGTATTGTCAGCGCGAAAGGGAGGAGCCTCAACATCAACCAGGCCGCCATGAGCATTGAGGCCTTCATCCAGACCGACGCGGCAGTGAATCCCGGAAACAGCGGCGGGGCCCTCGTGAACATGAACGGTGAGCTGGTTGGTATCAACACCGCCATCGCATCACAAACCGGGTCCTACACCGGGTATTCCTTTGCCGTACCATCGAGTATTGTTCAAAAAGTCGTTTCGGATTTGAAAGAATTCGGCAGGGTGCAGCGGGCGATCCTGGGTGTCAGCATCGGCGAAGTAGACGCTAAAGTAGCCAAAGACTATAATCTGGATAAGATTGAAGGCGTGTTCGTGGGTGGAACCACGCCGGGAAGCGGTGCAGAGGAAGCCGGCATCAAAAAAGGCGACGTGATCCTGAGCATCAATGATGTCGTGGTCAATTCACCGGCACAGTTACAGGAACAGATTGGCAAACAACGGCCGGGAGATGTTGTAAAAGTCTTGATAAAAAGAGATAACAAACCGAAACAATTTAAAGTCACCCTCCGTAACATGCACGGAGACACCGGCATTCTGAAAGCCAACGACGACGGGTTCCTGGGTGCGAAATTTGAAAATGTCACGGAAAATGACCGGTATAAGTTCCGCATTCAACATGGTATAAAAATTGTTAGCTTAAAACAGGGAAAACTGAAAGATGCCGGACTAAAACCGGGGTTCATCATTACCCATGTCAACAAGCAGGAGGTGAAAGGAGTGTATGATTTCGAGCGTATAATAAGAAGCGCAAATGGAGGCATTTTGATTGAGGGGATTTACCCCAACGGTGAACGTGCTTATTTTGTTTTTGGTTCAGATAACTAAATCTTAACAATGGAGTGTGTTCGCCCGAATGTGTCGGTATAATTTGAATTACTGACCGTAAAAGTCTATATTTGCACGATTTTTTTGAAGGGTATCTATGAGACAATTAAAGATTACAAAATCTATTACCAACCGTGAAAGCGCTTCGCTTGACAAGTATTTGCAGGAGATTGGAAAAGAAGAGCTGATCACGGTTGAGGAGGAAGTGGAATTAGCGCAACGCATCAAAAAAGGCGACCAGGCAGCTCTCGAGAAGCTGACCCGGGCCAATTTGCGTTTCGTTGTTTCTGTGGCCAAGCAGTACCAGAATCAGGGATTGAGTTTACCTGACCTGATCAATGAGGGCAATCTTGGGTTGATTAAGGCTGCGGAAAAATTTGACGAAACACGCGGATTCAAATTCATTTCCTATGCCGTTTGGTGGATCCGCCAATCCATCCTTCAGGCATTGGCCGAGCAATCGCGTATTGTTCGTTTGCCGCTTAACCAGGTGGGTTCATTAAACAAGATCAACAAGGCATATTCCAAATTTGAACAGGAACATGAACGGAAACCGTCTCCCGAAGAACTGGCCGACTCGTTGGAACTGCCGGCAGAGAAAGTAGCTGACACCTTACGGGTTTCAGGCCGGCATATCTCGGTCGATGCGCCGTTTGTGGAAGGTGAAGACAACAGTCTGCTCGACGTGCTCACGAACAACGATTCGCCCAATGCCGATCGCGCCCTGATCATGGAGTCGCTCGCGCGGGAGATCGAACGTGCCCTGGCCACCCTTACCGAGCGGGAAAGTGACATTATCCGGATGTTCTTTGGGATCGGATGCCAGGAAATGACCCTGGAAGAGATCGGTGAACGTTTTGGACTGACCCGGGAACGGGTCCGCCAGATCAAGGAAAAGGCGATCCGCCGGCTAAGACACACCTCCCGGAGTAAACTACTGAAATCCTATCTGGGATAAAACTTCCTGAAAAGACACCAAGGCTCAAAGTCTTGAAAGCCTCAGATACTGATGAATCTGAGGCTTTTAATTTGTGACCACCTTCTCGTTTTTGAAAAGACAGC
>CAZANK010000245.1:0-6081 GCA_964486235.1 uncultured Prolixibacteraceae bacterium
ACCCGCCGAAGAATTCAAAGAGATCGTCCGGATGAACCGGGTGAACGTGACCATCGGGGAGAAACACATCCTGAAAGACATTGACTGGCAGGTGAAAAGCGGCGAACAATGGGCCTTGCTGGGACCTAACGGCGCCGGAAAGACCACCCTGCTCAGCCTGATCACCGCCGATCATCCCCAGGGCTATGTCAACGACCTGGTGTTGTTTGACAGGAAACGCGGAAGCGGCGAAAGCATCTGGGACATTAAACGGCGGATCGGCTTCGTTGCACCCGAGCTGCACCTGTATTTTCTGCGTGGAGCAGGGCTCTGCAACACCATCCCCGGACTGAACCGAAAAGCGTCGCGGAGGTATGACCCGCTGCGCTGCATGGACGTGCTGCTGTCCGGATTCAGGGATGAAACGGGGTTCGCCTCACCTCCCACCGATGTGCAGATGGAAATTGCAGAGGCCTGGCTGGCCATCCTGAACCTGCACCACCTGAAAAAAAGGCTGTACGTTCAGGCGTCGTTCGGCCAGCAACGGTCCTTGTTGTTGGCTCGGGCACTGGTAAAAGCACCATCCCTGCTGGTCCTCGACGAACCCTGCCAGGGACTGGATCATGACCAAACCCGGTCCTTTATCCGGATGCTCGACACCATCTGCTCCCGGATCAACACCACCCTGATCTACGTGACCCATGTTGAAGAAGAGATCCCCCGTTGCGTGAACAAGATGATCGTGCTCGAAGAAGGACAGATCAAATCGCGGCTCCTGTGAATAAGGAAATTTTGTACTTTTGCCAAATTAACATACGGCATGAGGAACTTTTTTGTAAAATCACATGGACTGGGAAATGACTACCTGGTCGTGAACAGCGACGAAATCAGTTTTCCGCTGTCTGAAAAGAACATCCGGACCATCTGCGATGTCCATTACGGACTGGGATCCGATGGAATACTGGCGCTGGTCCCCGGCGAAGGCGCCGATTTTGGGCTGCGCATCTTCAATCCGGATGGGTCGGAGGCGGAAAAAAGCGGGAACGGACTCCGGATTTTCGCCAAATTCCTGTTTGACCACGGCTATACCCGGTCCGACTCGTTTTCGATCCATACGTTGGGCGGTCTTGTTCAGGCCTGTGTGGTGGAAAAGGAAAAAGGGAAAGCCCGCACAATCCGGATCGACATGGGCAGACCTGTTTTTGAAGCGGCCCGGGTCCCCGTGCAAAGCGCATACGCAGAGTGCCTGGACGAAGAGCTGTCGCTGAGCGGAAAAAGTTATCTCATCAACTGTGTGTCGGTCGGAAATCCGCACTGTGTGATCCTGAAGGATCGTTTGTCGGTCGACGAAATCATGCAGTACGGATCGCAGATTGAAAACCATCCCAAATTTCCAAACCGCATCAACGTGCAGTTTGCGCGGGTTGTTTCGCCCGACCTGGTCGAGATCCTGATCTGGGAGCGCGGCGCCGGTTATACCCTGGCATCGGGAAGCTCATCGAGTGCAGTGGCGGCAGTCCTGGTGAAAAAAGGCCTGACCAACCGCCAGTTGACTGTCAAAATGCCGGGAGGAACCATGATGCTTGAAATCGATGAAGACTGGCAAATTCACATGACCGGGGAGGTCCGTGAAATCGCCACAGGACATTTCAGTCCGGAACTCTTAGACGAATTGAATCAAAAAAATAACAAATGATCGGAAAGAAATTACCCTTTACCAAAGCGCAGATTGAAGAAATCGCAAAAACCTATCCCACCCCGTTTCATCTTTACGATGAAAAAGGGATACTGGCCTATGTCCGCAAGTTTAATGAAGCTTTTTCGTGGAACGAAGGGTTCAAGGAGTATTATGCCATCAAGGCAGCCCCGAATCCGTTCCTGATGAAATTATTGCGCAAGGAAGGCCTGGGGATCGACTGCAGCTCAATGGCCGAGCTGGTGCTGGCGGAACGGGTAGGGATGCGCGGGGAAGAGATCATGTTCACCTCGAACGACACGCCGGCAGAAGAATATGAAAAGGCCGCCGGGCTTGGCGCGATCATCAACCTTGACGACATCAGTCATATTCCCTACCTTGAAAAACATGCCGGGTTGCCGGCCTTGCTGTGCCTTCGCTACAACCCGGGCGCGCTGAAAGAGGGAAACCTCATCATCGGCAATCCGCAGGAATCGAAATACGGGTTTACCCGGGAGCAGTTGTTTGAGGGCTACCGGATGCTGAAGGAAAAGGGGGTGAGGCGGTTCGGCATACACACGATGGTTGCCTCGAACGAACTCGATGTCGATTATTTTATCGAAACTGCCGGGATCATCTTCGAGCTGATCGTCGACCTGGCCAGGGAAACAGGCATCCGCTTCGAGTTTGCCAACCTTGGCGGAGGAATTGGCATTCCCTATAAAAATGAACATAAGCCTGTTGATCTGAACCGTGTCAGCAACGGCATCAGGGAATTGTATGACCAGCATATTGTGGCCAACGGACTGGCCCCGCTGAAAATTTTCTTTGAGTCGGGAAGGGCCGTCACAGGACCCTACGGATTTCTGGTCACCAAAGTCCGGCACATCAAAGAAACCTATAAAAGGTATGCCGGCCTGGACGCCTGCATGGCCAACCTGATGCGCCCCGCGCTGTACGGCGCCTATCACCACATTTCCGTGTTGGGGAAAGAAGACCGGCCTCATACCTTTTTATATGACGTGACCGGCTCGTTGTGTGAAAACAATGACAAGTTTGCCATTAACCGGCTGTTGCCCGAGCTTGAACCCGGTGATACCGTCGTGATCCACGATACCGGGGCCCACGGTCACTCGATGGGCTTCAACTATAACGGCAAACTTCGCTCGGCCGAGCTGTTGTTGCGGGAGAACGGCGACGTGGTCCAAATCCGCCGCACCGAAACGATCGACGACTATTTCGCCACGCTCGACTTCAGCGCCCTGCCTGAATTTGAGTAGATTGCCGGATTACCCGATTAATGGATCCCGGGGAATCTGAAAATCCGAAAATCCGAACCATGGAAGACGATTTGAAAAATGCACTGGACGTGCTGCGAAAAGGGGGTGTGGTCTTATATCCTACCGACACGATCTGGGGACTGGGGTGTGATGCGACCAACGAAGAAGCCGTGGCCAGGGTCTATGCCATCAAAAGACGCAGTGATTCCAAAAGCATGCTGGTGCTCATGGAAAACGTAAACCTGCTTGAGCGATACGTCAACGAAGTCCCCGATATCGCTTACGAACTGATCGAGGTGACTGATAAGCCCATGACCATCATCTATCCCGGGGCCAAAAACCTGGCCGGCAACCTGATCGCCGCAGACGGGACGATCGGGATCAGGATCACCCGTGAAGCTTTTACCTGCAGGCTGATCCAACGGTTCAGGAAGCCGGTTGTTTCCACTTCGGCAAACTTCAGCGGTGATCCGTCGCCGGACACTTTTGCAGCCGTCAGCGCTGAAATCAAAGCGTCGGCCGACTATGTGGTCCGCTACCGCCGGGATGAGCTGACGCCGGCTTCCCCGTCAAGCATCATCAGGTTGGGTGTCGGCGGACAAATCGAAATTCTGCGGAAATAGCGCCGCTAATTTCCATGCGCGCTCACTTTGCCGGAGCCCAGTATCGACTGGTCAATCAGCGGATTTCCCTGATAGATCACGTCGCCCGAACCCGCCATCCGTATTTTCAACGTGTTCACGGCATGTACGAACGCGTCACCCGAACCGGCTATTTTCACGTTCACATCGTCCGATGCAAAACCCAGCCCTTTAAAATTTCCGGATCCGGAGATGACGACACTCAGGTCTACGGCCTTTCCGCTTCCGGCCAGCTCCACGTCGCCGCTTCCTGAGATCGACGCCTTTACCCGTTCACCCTTCAGGTCATTCAGAACCAGCTTCCCGCTTCCGCTTACCGACAAATCCAGGATCCTCGAAAAAACCTCCCCTTCGCTGATGATGTCGCCCGAGCCGGACACGGACAAGCCGCTGATCTCGGGAACCACCACAAAGATTTCCACTTTGCCGTCGGTAAAGTCCTTCCAAACATAGTTTTTCGCCCGGAAACGGACCACCAGTTGCCGGTTTTTCACTTCCGTGATGATTTGTTCCAGGGTTGACTCTTTTCCAACGATCTCGACCGACTGACTTTCACCCTGTTTCAGGTAAAGCTTTGCCGGCACCCGAAGTGAAATCTCAGAAAAGGCAGCGACTTCACGCGCTTCACCTGCGGCTCTGGCGCCCTGTACCCCCGCGATCGCAACGATCAAAATTAAAATACTTCTCAGTTTTGCCTTCATGTGTTGCTATTTTTTCATGGTAAATCTGTGCGGACGGCTTTTCGCCACCTATCCGATGAATTAACGACCGGTTCTGCTACAAATGTCGCGCCATTCCGGTACTTTCTTACCCCAAATCAAAGATACCGCCGGGACATTGCATGACAATTTCCTTTTTCTCCTCATCAAAATGAATCAAAAAATCCTCATGGAAAGGGACGAGCACTTCTTTTCCCCTGAAAGTAAGCTGGATCACGAGGTTGCCCCCGTAATCCGCAACCTGTTCAATCTGTCCGATGACGCCAACCGCTTGATCAATCAGCATAAACCCGATCAGATCATGAATGGATCCGAAGCCTTCTTCCACGATCCGGTCTTCCTGTTTCACAAAGACCTGTAATCCGCAGATTTGTCTGGCCTGCTTGTCATCGTCAATCCATTTCAACTTAAGCAAGGCTGTATCGTCGGCGCGGAACTTTACGCCCTGGGGCTCCGTGAAAAAGGGGACCAGCAAGCCATCGGCCTCGACAAGCAACACGGGTCCTTCCTCAAGGCAGGCCCCAAATTCAGGGTCGAACTTTAAGACCACGTCCCCTCTCACTCCGTGTGGTTTCTGCAAAAACCCGATTTTCAGGCAATCGTTATGTGGTATCGTTTCCAATCAAACTGTTAAATAACCGCCGGCGGCTGACTGCCGGCAACCGGGTTGTTCCGGCGCTGCGGCTACATGTATTTGTATCTTCTGATGTTCCTTTTCGGCGTTTTCTCAAACTCCTTCGACACGAGCTCAATCCGGCTGATCTGGCTGTATTTTGGCAAATCGCGGTTGACGGTCTGCCGGTTTGTCTCCATGATGTGAGCGAGTTGAACGGCTTCGATGTGATGTTCCTGCATCCTTTCCTGATCGGGGAACACCAGTCCCACCAGCTTCCGTTCCCGCTCAACGACCACGCATTCGGCAACAAACGGCTGGCTTGTCAATTTGACCTCCAGTTCCTCGGGATAAATATTCTGTCCGGAAGGGCCAAGCAACATGTTCTTGCACCGTCCCTTGATATAAATATAATTGTCAGCATCGATGATCCCCAGATCACCGGTATGCAGCCAACCCTCATCGTCGATCGTCTGCCGGGTGGCTTCCTCATTTTTATAATAGCCCAGCATTACATTTTCACCTTTCACCAGGATCTCCCCAACCTGGTGATACGGATCGGCAGAGTCGATGCGAACCTGCATCCGGTCGACCAGTTTTCCCGCCGAAAAACGTCTTGTGGTTTTCCAGGTATCATAGGAAATCAGCGGGGCGCATTCGGTCATCCCGTATCCGATCGTGAACGGGAAACGCAATTTTCTGAAAAAGGTCTCCACCTCATGGTTAAGCGCCGCTCCGCCAATGACGATCTCAAAAAACCGTCCGCCGAAAGTTTCCACCAGCTTTTGCCTCACTTTCTTTCGGATGACCGACGAAATTCCGGGCGTCCGCATCAGGATCCGCATGACCGGAGTCTCCAGCTTGGGCTGGATTTGCTTTCTGTAGATTTTTTCGATGACTAACGGGACGGATAAGATGAGGTGCGGTCTCACCTCTTTAAATGCTTTGACAATCACAGGAGGCGTTGGCGCCTTCGTGAGGAAGGTAATATGGCAGCCCAGGGTAACCGGGAACAGGAATTCAAACAACAGTCCAAACACATGGGCCATCGGCAGGAAAGAAACGATGCGGTCGCCTGCTTTCAGGGGCATGTGTTCGCGCGCGTAAACCAGATTGGAAAGCAAATTCCCGTTCGAGAGCATCACGCCCTGGGTAAAGCCCGATGTTCCTGAAG
>CAZANK010000246.1:0-6078 GCA_964486235.1 uncultured Prolixibacteraceae bacterium
GGGGGTCTCGGTTAAGACCGTGGAGTTTCACATTTCAAAAGCCTTAAAGATCTTCCGATTGTCTTTAAAAGATTATTTTCTTTTTTTTCTTATTCTATTCAGTAAGAGCAGTTTTTAATCAGAGATCGTCATTTCCCCAAAAAAAAAGTCAGTTTTTCATTAGGGTTATTCTTCTCCGAAGTGCTATACAAGCATTATGGAGAAACATTTATTACACCGTTTTTTTAGCAATACGGCTACTGTTGACGAAGAGAAGCAGTTGTTAGCCTGGATCGATGCCGATCCGGAACATCAAAAAGAACTGTTGAAGGAGCGCAGGATTTTTGATCTGACCATTATGGCAGGCGGAAAAGCCCGATCAGGTGCACGCAGGACGAGATCGTACCCGCTTTTCGGGATCCGGGAGTTGGCCAGGATCGCTGCCGTGGCCATCCTTGTTTGGGGCCTGAGTTTCTATTTCTACAGCAGGACGGGCACTGAAAAGGCAGTCCCGCTCAGTACCATCGCGGTCCCGGCAGGGCAACGCATCAACCTGACCTTGCCGGATGGCACAAACGTTTGGATGAATGCGCGTTCAGCGATCAGGTATCCGGCCGTTTTTTCGGGTGAGACGCGCACCGTGGAACTGAAAGGAGAAGCCTGGTTTGAAGTGACCCACACCGGAACACCCTTTGTCGTTGAAACCGGGAAATACGCGGTGGAGGTACTGGGAACCACCTTCAATCTGGATGCAGATCCTGATATCAACCGGTTTTCGGCATCGTTAATCGAAGGCAAGGTGAGGGTCATCAACCGTGATCATCCGGGCGAAGAGGTGGTGCTGGAGCCCAGCGAGCAGGTGTACGTCAGCGAAGGGAGACTGACCAAACAAGCGATTGCCGATTTTGACGTCTTCAGGTGGCGTGACGGACTGTTCTGCTTTAAAAACAGGTCTTTTAACACGCTGCTGGAAACCATGGAAAAGTATTATGACGTCACCTTCATGATGCAGGAAACAACGTTCCCCCGGAAAGAACTGAGCGGGAAGATCCGGATCAACGACGGCGTGGAACATGCCTTACGGGTCTTGCAGAAGAGTATACCCTTTACCTATCAAAAAGAGGAAAATCTGATTTACATCAAATAGTAACAAACTAAACCAGAAGTATATGGAAAGATAAAGGCAAAAAAAACCTGTAAATGTTGAGGCCATTTACAGGTAAAAAGGGATCCAACAGATCTTCGACATTTTTCTATTTTAACCCCTAATCATGTAAAAATATGAATAATAAAAATTCATTGTGCCTTTTTGAGAAGAAAAAGGCTCATGTAAAACACTTTTTAAGGATGATGAAGGTAATTTCTTTCTTCCTGTTTTTGATGGTGTTTAGTTTAAATGCCATGAATTCGACCTCTCAGAACGTGAGAGTGACCCTGGTTGAAAAGGACGTTCAACTGGAGAAGGTGTTGGATGAAATTGAAAACCAGACCAATTACCTGTTTGTATACGATTCGAAGGTCGATATCGGACAAAAGGTCTCCGTCCATGTGCGTCAGGTATCGCTGCTGACCGTCCTGGAGCAGTTATTTGCCGGCACGAATGTATCCTACAGCCTGGAAGGCTCGAACATTATTCTGACGACCGGGAGTAAACGCGTGGCCGCGCAGTCCGACAGGCGGGTGAAAGGCCGGGTGAAAGACACTGACGGGCTTCCCTTGCCGGGCGTTTCTGTCACGGTGAGCGGAAAAACGATCGGCACGCTGACCGATCCGGAGGGCAGCTTTTCGCTGGTTGTTCCCGAAGACTCAGAAAAACTGGTGTTTTCCTTTATCGGGATGAAAACCCGGGAGCTGCCGCTGGACGGAAGGGCCTCCTACGAGGTGGTGCTGGAAGAAGAGACCGTCGTGGTGGGCGATGTCGTCGTCACGGCGCTTGGTATCCGGAAAGAGGAGCGGGCATTGACCTACCATGTGCAGGAACTGCAGGCAAACGAAGTGTTCAAGGTGGGTGATGCCAATTTTATGAACAGCCTGGCCGGTAAAATCGCGGGGGTGACCATCAACAGCAGTTCTTCCGGGATCGGGGGCGGCTCGAGGGTGGTGATGCGCGGTACGAAGTCCATCTCCGGGAATAACAATGCCTTGTACGTGATCGATGGTATTCCCATGCCGAACCTGTCGTCCGGACAACCGGAGGACCTGTTTACCGGGATGGGCCAGTCGGGCGACGGCGTTTCGAACATCAACCCCGAAGATATCGAGTCCATGTCGATCCTGAACGGTCCCGCCGCGGCAACCCTCTACGGCAGTGAAGCCGCCAACGGCGTGATCCTGATTACTACCCGGAAAGGGGAAGCCAGTAAGCTTTCTGTGAACGTCTCGAACAATACGTCTTTTTTCTCCCCTTTTGTGATGCCGGAGTTCCAGAATTCATACGGGTCGGAAGCCGGAAGCTACTATAGTTGGGGTGAGAAATTGTCGACGCCGGTTTCATACGATCCGAAAGACTTTTTTCAAACCGGCTATAATGTCACCAACTCCATCAGCGTCTCGACCGGAACAGACCGGAACCAGACCTATGTCTCGGCGTCAGTGCTGAATGCAGGCGGGCTGATCCCTAACAATGACCTGGACCGCTATAATATCGGGTTCAGGAATTCTACCGCTTTCCTGGACGACCGGCTGAACCTTGACCTCGGCATGATGTACATGTCGGTGAAAGAAAAGAACATGCTGGCCCAGGGACAGTATTTCAATCCGCTCATTCCGATCTATTTGTTTCCACGGACAGACTACATCGGGAAATACAAAACCTACGAACGGTATAATGTGGAACGTAACTTCAAGACGCAATACTGGCCATACGGGAACATGGGTATCGGGATGCAAAATCCCTACTGGATCATCAACCGCGATATTTTTGAAAACCAGAAGAACCGTTTTATGATCAGCGGGGGACTGAAGTACGAGATCAACAATTGGATGAATGTGACCGGCCGTGTCAAACTTGACCTGAACAAGACGGACAACCAAAGTAAATATGCGGCGTCAACCGACGGGATCTTTGCTGATAAATACGGCGCATTTTACCAGAGTTATGACCAGACCCGGCAATTGTACGCGGATATCATGCTGAATATCAATAAATATGTAGGTGATTTTTCGGTGACTGCCGTTGCCGGGGCAAGCATCTCTGACCTGAAATACGATTATTCTTACGTGGGCGGCGACTTGCTGAGCGTGGCCAACTTATTTTCGCTCAGGAACCTGAACATGACCCAGGCGGAAACCGATCAGCTTAATTATCACGACCAGTTGCAGGGTGTTTTCGGGACTTTCCAGGCCGGCTACAAAAGCAAGGTCTACCTGGACCTGACCGCGCGTAACGATTGGGTGAGCACGCTGCTCTACACCAAAACAGGATCGATCTTTTATCCTTCGGTGGGCTTGTCGGCCATCCTGACTGAACTTTTGCCCCTCCAATCCAACGTGTTGTCGTTTCTGAAAGCCAGGGTTTCCTACAGCGAGGTGGGAAACGCGCCTCAGCGTTTTATCACCCGTCCTACCTATCCGCTGGTGAACGGTTATCCCCAGACAACCACCTTCATGTTCAATGACGACCTGGAGCCCGAACGTACCAAATCGTGGGAACTGGGGTTTAACTCGATGTTCTGGAACAAGAAGGTAAAGCTGGATGTCACCCTGTACCAATCGAGTACCTTTAACCAGTTGTTCAACCCGACGCTGTCTTCCTCTTCCGGGTACAGCAGTTTTTACGTCAATGCCGGAGAAATTCAGAACAAGGGGATTGAACTGACGTTGGGTCTGGACCAGCGGCTGGGACCTGTGCACTGGAACTCGAGCCTGGTCTATTCGCTCAACCGGAACAAGATCATCCATTTGCTGCCCCGCTACGTCACCCCGGGCGGTGAAGAGATTTCGCTGACCGAGATAAACATGGGTGGTACGCCCAGCTACCGGATGATGCTGAAAGAAGGGGAATCGATGGGCGACTTTTACGTCAACACGCTGCACACCGACGAACATGGCTACATTGTCGTGGACCAGTCGTCGCAAACCGTCAGCGCGGACGCGAATCATTTTGTCTATGGCGGAAATGTCAATCCCCTGTACCATGTCGGATTCCGCAACGACTTTGCATGGAAGAGGTTCAACCTGGGGTTCATGGTGAATGCCCGGGTTGGCGGACGGGTGGTGTCGGTGACCCAGGCATTGATGGACGCCTTCGGGGTATCGAAAGCATCGGCCGAAGCAAGAGACAACGGCGGGGCATTGGTCAATGGCCAGCGGGTCCCTGCCAGGGAGTACTACCAGACGATCGGCGGCGGAACCTCGGGCGTAGGCTGCATGTATGTGTTCAGCGCAACCAATGTCAGGCTTTCGGAACTGACTTTGGGTTATGACATCCCGGTCAGCAGGTTGATTCCTGCCATCAAGGGGATGAATGTTTCGTTGCTTGGACGAAACCTGTTCATGTTCTATCATAAAGCGCCTTTCGACCCCGAGTTAACGGCTAGTACGGGAACGTATTACCAGGGAATTGACTATTTCATGAGCCCGGGTTTGCGAAATCTTGGATTCTCGGTCAAAGTTCAGTTTTAACGATTAAAGCATTACACGTATGAAAAAGATACTACTCAATAGATTGTCAGCCTCCATGCTGGTCCTTTTCCTGATCGTCAGCGGGAGCTGCACCGATGGATTTGAAAACAGCAATCCCAATGAAGCGACTGAGGAAATGATGGATCGTGACGACCTGAGGATTGGATCGTTCTTTTCCCAGATGTTGCGCAAGGTTTTCATCGTGGGCGAAGGTTTTGACGCGGATTATCAGATCACCCAAAACCTGGCCGGCGACATCTGGTCCGGTTACATGGGGGCCTGCGGATTATGGTATTCCAATTCCAACAACACCACCTATAACCTGATTTCGCACTGGTATGATGCCGCCTTTAATAGTTCATTCACCAACGTGATGGCGCCGTGGTCATCCATTCGCGATTTTACGAAAGAGAGTTTTCCCCAGAAGTACGCGTTGGCCACCATCGTGAAAGTAGCAGGCATGCACCGGGTTACCGATATGTACGGCCCGCTTCCCTATACCAGCTTTGGCGGCGGCTCCCTGAAGAATCCGTACGACGGACAGAAGGAGGTCTATGATACCTTTTTTAAGGAGTTGGATGAAGCTGTCGGGATACTGACCGATTTCAACGAGAAATCGCCGGGGGCAAAAGCCTTGTCGTCCGACTATGATTTCATTTATGGCGGTCAGGTGGTAAACTGGATCAAGTTTGCCAATTCGCTTCGGCTGAGGCTGGCCATGCGAATCGTGTATGCCGATCCCGCCAGAGCCCGTCAGGAAGCAGAGACGGCCGTAAACCATCCTGTCGGCGTGATGACGGCGGCCGGCGATGCCGCGGTACTGAGCAAGTCGAACCGGTTGTCTTACCGTCATCCGCTTTACGTGATTTGCTATGAGTTTACCGACGTGAAGATGGGGGCAACGATGGACTCTTACCTGAACGGCTACAATGATCCCCGTATCGGCAGTTATTTCGTTAGGAATCCGAAAGATGGCGTATTCCGGGGTATCCGTACCGGGATTCAGATTAACAACAAGGCGGATTACGCCGAAGGTCCGTTCTCCCCGTTAAATGTGACGCCCGAGTCGGCCGTGGTCTGGATGAATGCCGCCGAAGTCCACTTTTTGCGCGCCGAAGGAGCCCTGAGAGGATGGAATATGGGCGGGACTGCCCGTGAATTTTATGAAGCAGGTGTCAGGACCTCGTTCAGCTTCGTCGGGGCAGGCAATGCCGACGGTTACCTGGCCGACGACACAAGCGTGCCGGCAGCCTATACCGATCCGGTAAGAGCTGGTAACAGCACTGCCGCGCGGGGAACCATCACGATCAAATGGGACGACGGCGCTGCTGCCGAACAACAACTCGAACGCATCATCACGCAAAAATGGATTGCGTTGTATCCCGACGGACAGGAAGCATGGAGTGAATTCCGCCGCACCGGGTATCCAAAGGTTTTCCCGGTGGTGGTTAACAACAGCGGCGGAAAGATCAGCAC
>CAZANK010000247.1:0-6074 GCA_964486235.1 uncultured Prolixibacteraceae bacterium
CGGCAAATTGGACTGTTCATAATAAATTTGCCCCCCAGCCGCTCCGTTTGCGTATCGAGCTGCTTATGTCGGTTAAACCGTATGATGACCCGGAAAATATTGTGCTGACAGATTTTTCAGGTAATAAAGAATTTGAAGATCCCGAAGCAGCAGAAGGAGTGACCGGTTGGCTAAAAAAGGCTGAAGAAAAAACGGAGAACGGCAATGTTCAGGCTGTATTTTCAGCATTTAGCTCAGGAAAATCCCTAAGAGAGGGTTCCTGGATGAAAATGGAAAAAAAATTTGAACCCTGGTTGAACCTTCAAAAAAATCAGGCTTTGGGGGTGTGGGTTCATGGCGATGGTAAAGGAGAGCTTTTGAATATCAGGATTGAAAGTCCTATACATTTTTCATATGGTGCAAGAGGGGATCATTTTGTGAAAATTGATTTTACCGGCTGGAAGTATTTCGAACTGGTAGAAATAGAATCATCTGAATTCAGTAATTATATTTGGCCTTCTCCCGTTTCAGATGATCACTTATATGTGTACGATTCTTACCGGAACACTGTGGACTTTAAAAATGTTGACAAAATCCAGTTATGGTACAATAACCTGCCCGCAGGGGAAACCGTTGAATGTAAAATTGGCCCTGTAAAAGCGATTCCCATGGTTTCCGTTCCACTCGAAAACCCCGGAATAATGGTAAACGGGAAAATGATTACTTTTCCTGTAACCATGGAACCGGGTATGTTCCTCGAATTGAATTCGGTATCCGATTGTAAATTGTACGGACCAAAAGGGGAACTTTTAACGGAGGTTAGAATCGATAACGAAATTCCGGTGTTGGCCTCAGGAGAAAATCAAATTTCATTTTCGGGGAAAGGCACACAAGGGATCAATTCAAGGATTCAGGTAACGGTTATCAATGAAGGGGACCCGCTGGAAACGGAAACCCCGGGAAAAAGAAGTAGCATGTGATAAAATTATTATTTGACCGATATAAAATTTTAAAATGGTAAAAGTCAATTTGTTCCTTGTGTTTGCAGGTTTATTCACGATGCTTTCATGCCTTCCTGGTCTTAAAAAGACTGTCATTATCGAAAATGATTATTTCAGATACGAAATAGCCGGTAATGGAGTAAATCGCAGTTTTATCGATAAAACAACAGGCAAGGATTACCTCGATTCTGAAACAAGGTCGAAATGCGCCTATATCGTAATTGAAGGCGAAAGACATGAAGTTACTGCAATTTCTTTTGAAGGGAATCACATTGAAATGGTATTTGGGAAAACAGGTGTTACCTCTGACTTACAGATTAATAAAGCTGATGATCATATTACCCTGAAAGTTATATCAACCACCGGGGATTTCGAATCTCTTGCTTTTCTAAATATTCCACTGAAGCTGGAAGGGATGCCCTACGAACCTTTTTCAGCCTGCGTGCTTTCTATGAACCTATATACCCATGTCAGGCAATTGCCCCCTTTGCAGACCCATCTGTGGGCAACATGCTATGAAAGATTTGGTCTGGAAGGGGCTGAAATAACATTACTGGGCTTGCCCCGGGAGAAGATTCTTCCGGTTATCCGTGAAGTCATGACAAAAGCCAGCGATATTCCCTTTTCGGACGAAGGCGGCGCATGGGCGCTCATGAAAAAAGAAGGCTACGGTTCTTACCTGATGAACTTCGGTACCCTGACTGAAGAAACAGTGGACGAGTGGATTGAAACATGCCAAAAATTGGGTTTCAACCAGATCGATAGTCATGGGGGTGGCGATTTTTTTGAATTCGGCACTTTTGACCTGAAAAAGGATAAATGGCCCGATGGGTGGGATTCATTTAAAAGGATCAACGCCCGGCTGCACGGGGCGGGAATCTCCCATATATTCCATACGTATGCCTTTTTTATCGACAAAAACTCAAAATATGTAACGCTTGTCCCCAGTAAAGATTTGGGATACGTCCGTACGTTTACGCTTGCTGAACCTGTTGATGAAAATAACAATGAGATTGTTGTGGAGGAATCAACAGCCAACATTTCCACGATTACCGGTTTTCATACCGAGAACAGTGTCACGTTAAAGATCGGCGATGAACTGATCCGGTTCAGTGGGGTGTCAAAATCGGCCCCTTATAAATTTACCGGGCTCAGGCGCGGGGCAAACGGCACGAAGCCGTCATCCCATGCCGCCGGGGAAGTAGCCTGTCACCTGAGCGAGAGGTTCGGCCGTTTTGTCCCGGGACCGAAAACCAGGTTGTTCGACGAAATAGCACAGCGACATGCAGAAATCGTCAACCACTGCGAATTTGACGGGATTTATTTTGATGCCATCGATGGCGCCGCAGTGCTTGGGGGAGAGGAAAACTTCTGGTACTATGGCACGAAGTTTATTTTTGAGGTTGCGAAGCATCTGAAACGCCCGGTTGGAATGGAAATGAGCTCCATGTCGCATCACTGGTGGCATTACCGATCGCGCTGGCAGGCATGGGACAGGCCGGTGCGGGGATATAAACGGTTTATTGACATCCATCTGGCATCGATAAAAGCTTCCGCATTTTTCCTTCCGGATGAGATAAAATCGAATGAGTGGGAACATGGCCGATGGCGCGGTCATTCGCCCCTGATTGACAAATACGCGGGTATTGAAAACGGACAGATACTCCTTCCTCTTCATTTGGGGTGGTGGGGCAACCAAACCTGGGACCCGCCTCAGGTAGAACCTACCTTTTTTGATGACATTGAATACCTTGGATGTAAAATGATTGGCAATGATGCCGGGTTCTCGCAACTGGGCGGAGTGGATAAAAAAACGCTGGATGAGATCCCGCTTTTCAAACGAAGCGCTGAAATACTTAAACAATACGAGGAGTTGAGACACCGGGATTATTTTGGGGAAGAGGTAAAAAAGCTGCTCCGGCAACCAGGAAAAGAATTTACCCTGTTTCAGGGAAAAGACGGGGAATGGAATTTTAAACCGGTTACTTATCAAAAACATAAAGTTACCGGTCCCGGCCATCCTTCATCCAAATGGACGGTGAACAACGAATTCGGGGAACAGCCTGTAAAACTCAGGATCGAATTACTGATGTCGGTAAAACCGTATAACGATTCTTCCAATATTATTTTAGCCGATTTTTCGAATCCCGATGATTTTATTCGCGAATTGAGTGCAGAAGGGATTGCAGGCCGAATCAGCATTTCCGAAGAAAAAACACCCGATGGGGAAACAAGCGGATCATTCTCTGCAAAAAACGCCGGCAAATCGCCACAGGATGGTTCCTATATCAATCTGGAAAAAACGTTTGTCCCGGCGGTCAATTTGGGTGGGAACAAGGCGCTTGGGGTCTGGGTGAAAGGCGATGGCAACGGACAGGTGCTCAACCTGAGCGTGAGGAGCCCGCTGCACATTTCGCATGGCGCCCACGGCGACCGTTTTATCACGATTGACTTTACCGGCTGGAAATATTTTGAACTGGTCGAAATAGAGTCTTCCAAAATAAGTGACTATATCTGGCCCGACGACTCCCATTTTTATGTCTATGACTCCTACAGGCATACCGTCGATTTTAACCATATTGAAAAACTCCAGTTATGGTATAATAACCTCTCTCCGGGGCAAGATGTTGAATGCAAAATAGGGCCGGTAAAAGCGTTGCCAATGGTTTCCGTTCCCCTTGAAAATCCCGGGATCACGGTCAATGGAAAAAAAATCACTTTCCCTGTCACCATGCGTCCGGGCATGTTCCTCGAATTGAAACCGGATTCAGGGTGCTACCTGTACGGCAGGAGGGGAGAACTGATCACGGCGGTTAAAATTGATGGTGAAATTCCGCTTTTGGCCCCGGGCGAAAATCAAATCATATTTTCGGGGAAAGGGACAGAAGGAATCAATTCGAGAGTCCAGGTAACGGTAATCAGTGAAGGTACTCCACTTGATAGCAGATAATTCACAATCAGAACGGTATGTTGGCCGCTTCAACAGGACGAAGCTGCCAACCGGGTGAATGCTCGACGCCCACCCCCCATTCCAGATCGATGGCAACTTCGGATATACAGCGGGTGTTGCCGAAATGCTCGTGCAAAGCCATACCGGCGCCATCCATCTATTGCCTGCCCTGCCTTCCGGTTGGGCCGACGGCAAAGTTTCAGGATTGAAAGCGCGCGGCGGTTTCACGGTCGATATGGCGTGGAAAGACGGACAACTTGCGTGGGCGAAGATCAGTTCTTCCGTCGGTGGAAATTGCCGTTTACGTACAAGTGTCCCAGTGAAAATTTCGGGTGTTGAAGCGGGCCCGGCCATTGCTAAAAACCCAAATCCCCTTCTTTTTTCTGCGGAAACGGAAGAACCGGAAATACCGGATCGAAACGGCAAAAAGCAGGAAACGGATTTTTTTGAAGTTGAATTTGAAACGTTAAAGGGGAAAACATATCTTGTAAAATAAACGTTGAATTGGAAAACAAACTGATCAAAACCAACTCATTATCAGGATTTCGAATGACGGTTCGTGAAATGTTCTTACCGAATACCTGTTTATGAAATATTGGTTTTGTATCTTTGTCTTGTTTCACCAAATTGACGATTCTTGGAAAACGGCCAATTTAATACCGAACTTATAAAGCGCCTGAAGGGGGGGGATGTTGCCGCGTTTGATGCTATCTACAACAAATACTGCCGTAAACTGCATGGTTTTGTATGGATGTATTTAAAGCAGGAAGAGGATGCGGAAGAGATCGTCCAGGAAGTCTTTATCCGGATTTGGGAGTCAAAAGCCAAAATTGATTTAAGCGCACCGTTCGAGTCGTTTCTGTTTACCATTGCCTATAACGCGACCATGAGTTTGCTGCGTAAAAGAATAAGGGAAGCCAAATCAAGGGCGTATTTAAAATCCCTGCAACAAGGTCCGGAGGAACAGGTAAGCGATGAAATCCACTTCAGGGAATTGGATCGTCAAGTGCAAACCCTGTTACAAAAGTTAACCCCGCGTCAGAAAGAAATCTATCTTTTGAGCCGGGAGGAGGGACTGTCCCACAAAGAAATTGCCCAAAAGCTGGGGATCTCCGAAAGTACGGTGAACAACCATTTGGTCGCCGTGATCAAATATCTGAAATTGCACATCAATAGTCGGCTGGCTGTCAATATTTTATTCTCCTGGTTATTTTTTTGTTAAAAAAAATGCGTTTTCCCCTAGTTATCCTTTGGGGGTTATGCGTAATAGAGTTAAATCCGGTGAATATCTTGCAGAGATTTCATAGGTTCAGTTTAGTTAGGTTGCAGTACCTCCCACAGACGTGGGAGGTACAAAGTTTCAAACAATGAATAAAGAGATTCTTACAAAGTATTTGAAAAACCGCTGTTCTGAAAAGGAATTTGAGCAGCTCGCGACGTGGATTGAAGAGGAAACCTGGAAAAAGGAAGGAATGAGTTGGGGTTTTGACCATTGGAAAATGGCTGAACCTGACGCGAAGAAAAAGGATGAGAGAACGTACAGCGCCTTGCTCGATCAGATTCACGATCAGATTAACCTTGCCAAAAGGAGCAATGAAGGCGGCAAACTGATTCGCCTGACAAAGATGGCGAGGTGGTTGAACCAGGCAGCCGCCGTGTTGTTTGTTCCGTTACTTGGGGTTGTCTTCTATTTGCTTTTGAACCGGGACGTCCGGTCCGGACAATTGACAAACCTGACTGTTGATTCGCTGGAAGTGATTGCCCCTGTCGGTTCGCGAACAGTTGTACAGTTGTCTGACGGATCGGAAGTGAGCCTTAACTATGGGAGTAAAATCAAATACCCGAGAATGTTTGCCGGAGATCGCCGCGAGATTACACTGTCGGGTGAAGGCTATTTTCAAGTAGCCCATAACCCGGAGAAACCTTTTGTGGTGAAAACCGGAAAACTGAATATAAAAGCGCTGGGAACGACGTTTAACGTGCAGTCTTATCCCGGTGATGCTATCATCTCAACCACGTTGGTGGAGGGAAAGGTCGTTCTTGAAAAGGCGGTTCCCGGAAAAACTGATCAGCAAATCGAAACCCTGGTCCCGGGACAACATGTTTCATACAGTCCCGAGTCGGGAAGGGTGGTGTCGACGATG
>CAZANK010000248.1:0-6063 GCA_964486235.1 uncultured Prolixibacteraceae bacterium
GGCCCGGGATACGCAAATTGCATAAAGTTAAATTGAAAAAATACTCGTATGAAAATTCTTTTCATTTAAAAGATCGTTTTTTGTTCAACTAACCGGAACAGCCTGGTTTAGTACTAACACAATCATGAGGGAGGAAACACGTACAGAAAAATGACTTTTTGGAGACCCGAATGCCGGCGCCGAGACGGAGTTTCCCGAAAAACGGCGCCCAGGGGATGTAAAAAACACAGGATTGCGGATGGTTCACCCGGGTTGAATATCCCGATCCTAAAATGGTGAAATCTGATAATCCCTGAATTCTTCGCGCAATATTTTCAGCGCATTGGAAATCTGGGTTTCTACTGTTCGCTTGGAGATATTGAGATGTTTTGCGATTTCATCGTTCGATAACCCGTTAAACCGGCTTAACGTGAAAATCTCGCGTGTGCGGGGCTGAAGTTTTTCAAATGCTGCGTTAACCTGATCCTGTAAAAATAAATCGGGTTGATAAGTCCGGTCAGTCTCAATCATGAACCTAAGTTCTTCCAGGACTTTTTTGCTGATCTTTTCTTTTTTCAGGTAATTCAATGCCCGGTTTTTGATGCAGGTGAAAAAGTAGCTTTTAAGTGATCCCGATTGTTTTACTTTTTTCCTGTCAGACCAGAATTTCACAAAAAAGTCTTCTACGAGTTCTTCCGCGGCATCAGGATCAAGGACAATCTGGGAGGCAAACGTGACTAACCCGGGATAATAGAAACGAAACAGCAACTCAAAGGCAGTCTCTTCACTGTTAATGAGTCGCTGTAACAAAATCTCTTCCTTGATTCCATTGATGACAGCCATGGCAACAAAATTAGAAATTCCCCACCAAAAAACAAGATTTGGCAATCCCCGGGAACACGGTCACAAGTTTTTTTAATTTCTTCTACGTGTTTTCTCCTTCACGATTGTGTTATAGACAAAGCAAACTAAATTTGGTGATTAGGACGATAAAAAGAAAATGAAGAATAAAATTCACATCAAAAAGTCTGAATCCGATTTCAATGATTTCATTGCCTGTCGGAAGGGGTTGTCTCCTTTTGAGAAAAAGCTGGAAGCGGCAAAATTAATTGATCAGACAGCCTTGGTGGATGTTGACAAAGCCTATCAGAACGTGAGCAGCAAGATCAACCGGGAAGTGAAAAGCTACAACATTTTTACCACCCTTACCCGTGTTGCGGCGGTTCTGACGTTACCATTACTGGCATTGACAATCTGGAACCTCTTTTTTCAGGAGAATCTTGGAAAAACGCCGGCTGTAATTGCCGAAAATGAAATGACCTGGCAGGAAATTTACAGTCCGGTTGGCATGCGTTCGCATGTGGTGCTGCCCGATGGTACCAGCTTGTGGCTGAACGCGGGTAGTCAACTGCGATACCGGATTCCCTTTATCCGTGAAAACAGAGAAGTGGAACTCTCCGGCGAAGCATTTCTCGATGTCGTGAAGAACAACCAGGCACCCTTCGTGGTTCGTTCCGGAAATGCCAGCGTGGAAGTGTTGGGAACGCAGTTTAATGTGAACGCCTGGCCGGACAGCGAACAAATTCAGGTCGCTTTGAAAGAGGGAAAAGTGAAGTTCCGCTTTCCGGGCGAGGATGGAAACGAAGAATACCGAGAACTTGAACCCAATGATTTGCTTGAATTCCGCAAAAAAGATAACGTGGTCACCCAGGAAAAGACGAATGTTGAAAAGTACATCGCCTGGCATCAGAATATCATGATCCTGGATGATACGCCGATGACCGAACTTGCCGGACTGCTGGAGCGATGGTATGGCGTAGAGGTTATTCTTGGAAGCGAACAAATTAAGCGCTACAAGTTTACCACTACATTTTACAATGAACCCTTGCACCGTGTCATCGAATTGCTGGAGATCAGTTCCCCTGGAATTAAAATCAACTATACAATGGGAGAATTCATTGAGGATACCAAAAAGTTCTCTCCCTCAATTGTAACCATCACCAAAAAAGATATGCCCATGAGAAACTAAAAACTGACAACTAAATCTTTTTAAAAGAGAAGGAAGCGCTACGAACACTTCCTTCTGACTTTACCGGGATGAGCCCGGTCCAATTTTAAATCATTCTTTAATTTAAAACAGTGTAAAACTATGAAAAAATTTATAAATCAGGTGTGCTTTTTGTTAAGGGAACACAAAAAAAAACTAATTGTTATGCGCCATACATTCTTGATTTTGCTTGTCAGTACCTTCCAGGCCTTGGCCGCGGGCAGCTATGCGCAATCCAAGGCCATCAATCTGTCTCTGACGGATGCGACGATTCGGGAGGTGTTGTCTGCCATTGAGAATCAAAGTGAATTTAATTTCCTGTACAACAGTGAGTTAATTAATGTAGAGAGAATAGTCAGCATTACTGTTGAAGGAGAAAAGGTCGATGAAATCTTAACCCGGTTGTTCGATAAAAACAATGTTGGTTTTTCGATCAGAGATCGTTACATCGTGTTAACTCCTGTTGGCGGGAACCCGGCATTATCTTCGTCCCAGCAACAGACTGTTTCGGGGAAAGTGACAGACTCTTCAGGTCAGCCGCTTCCCGGCGTGGCAATCGTGATTAAGGGAACTACACAGGGAACCGTTACTGGCATTGATGGAAGCTATTCGTTGGTCGTACCTGCGGGTGCAACGGCCCTGCAGTTCTCGTTCGTGGGGATGCGTACACAGGATGTGCTGCTGGACGGGCGGTCTTCATTCAACGTAGTGATGGAAGATGAGACGATTGGAATTGAAGAAGTGGTGGCGATCGGCTACGGGGTACAGAAGAAGGTGAACCTCACCGGATCTGTCGCCGTTCTGGGAGGTGAGATGCTTGAGAATAAATCGACCCCCAATACCATCGCGGCGATGCAGGGACAGCTTCCGGGGGTCACCATAACCCGAACAAGCGGAGCGCCTGGTTCAGAAGATTATCAGATGTTGATCAGGGGGATATCTTCCGTCAGTACCGTTAATCCGTTGATCATTGTCGATGGTGCAGTCGGTTCTTTAACCGACCTGAATCCGAACGATATTCAGACGATTTCTGTCCTCAAAGATGCGGCTGCCGCATCCATCTATGGTTCAAACGCTGCCGGGGGTGTCATTTTGGTAACGACCAAAAGCGGATCAAGAGACGGAAAGGTCTCGTTTAGCTATTCCGGCTCTGTGGGAATGAAATCTCCCGTGAATATGCCGGAGCGGGTTGATACCTGGGTGGAAGCAACCATGCAGAATGAGGCGCGGACAAATGCGGGATTACCGCTGCAGGTTGATCCGCAGCATATTAAATGGATGCAGGGATTGGAATATGATGTGGCCGACATGAGTGGAATCCGTCCCAGTGATTTTTCCACCGGAGAGGGCTGGTATATTCACCCTAACAATCCGAATGTATGGAGTATTGCCGGTAACTTTGACAGGGTGCGGGAAACGACAAAGAAAATGGCGCTGACGCACCAGCATAACCTCTCTGCCCGGGGAGGAAACGAAAAGAACGCCTATTATCTTTCTGCCGGCTATTATAGGCAGGACGGGATCTTTAAATACGGGCCCGATTCGCATGATCGCTACAACTTGTTGTTAAATCTGGACAATAAATTTAATGACTATTTCAGTCTCAAGTCATCCATTGGTTTCAAAGAAGAAAATGTCGATCAAAATGCCATCAGCCATAACGAGCTTTTTTCACACATCCTGAACAGGCGACAAAATTACCCCCAGTATGACCCCAACGGGAATTATTATTCAGACGGCACGCAAGGTTCCGTGATTAAGGAGCTCAGGGAAGCGGGTATCGACAGCAGGAAAGACCGGATGCTTGACATGAAAACGAATTTCCAGATGGCGAATGTGATTGAGGGGCTGTCAGTGAATCTGATCGGGGCGAAGCGGTTTGGTTTTAACAAGCGATTCCAGAACAAGCGTACGTTAACATATTATGGTGTTGATGAAGTCACCCCGATTTACATTGAGAGTCCGCAGAATTCGATGAGCAGAGTGTCTTCGAACTCGGATTACAGTTCTCTCCAGGCTTTTGCAACCTACAGCCGGACATTCAACCGCCATCATTTCACTGTTTTGGGAGGGTACTCCTTTGAGGAGTACCGGTTTGAGTCTTTCACCGGCGCGACTTCAAATCTGGTGACCAATGATTTTTACAGTCTTCACTGGAGTGACGCGGGTAACCAAACCACGAGCGATGACATTCGGACATCGGCGCTCGCAGCCTATTTCGGCCGACTGAACTATAATTTCAAGGAAAAGTATCTGTTTGAAGCGAATTTCCGGTACGACGGAAGTTCCAGGCTTGCCCCGGATGTACGTTGGAACTTTTTTCCCTCGTTCTCGGCGGGATGGAATATCTCGAAAGAGCCGTTTTTCCAGGGTGTGACCATGATCAATGATCTGAAATTGAGAGCATCCTGGGGACAGTTGGGGAATTCGGATGCGCTGGGCTATTATGACCATATTGCGCTTTTGTCGGCTGCCTCCGATTACCCGTTCAACAATTCACGAACACAGTATATTTATCAAAACACACTGGCATCACCGACAAAAACATGGGAAACGATTGAAAGTCAGAATATTGGTATAGATATTTATGCTTTCGATAACCGGTTTTCATTTTCCGGCGACATTTATATTAAGAAAAACAAGAACATGTTGGCTGGTTTTGAAGTACCCAGAATAATCGGGATCGGGTTACCATCCTACAATATTGGCGAGCTTGAAACACGGGGCTGGGAATTCAACGTGACATGGAAAGACCGGATCAATGATTTCAAATACTGGGTCAATTTTAATTTGTCAGACAATACCAATGAGCTGACGAAATTCTCAGGCAGAAACGTGGTAACCGCAGGACGGGTCAAAACCATCGAAGGAATGCCTTTGAACACGATTTGGGGGTATAGAACCGATGGCTATTTTCAAAGTGAGCAGGAGCTTGAGAATTATGCTTTTATCCATAATTTCACGGGTGTGGGAGATGTGAAGTATCTGGATTTGGATGACAGCGGCAGAATTACGGCCGGTAAGGGTACGATGGAAGACCATGGGGATCTGGTACATTTGGGCGATGATCACCCCAGGTATTTGTTTGGTCTTAATTTAGGCTTTGAATGGAAAGGATTTGATTTCTCCAGCTTTTTTCAGGGAGTCGGCAAACGGGTGTTCTATCCCAATGAAAATATCATGAACGTAGCTGCAGATTCTCCTTCGGGCGTTTTCACGCATCAGACGGACTACTGGAGGCCTGATAACAGGAATGCGTATTTTCCGAGATTGTATTCTGAAAGTAATCATAACTACTGGAACTCGGATCATTTTTTACAGAATGGGGCCTATCTCCGGTTGAAAAATATTGAAATAGGGTATACGTTGCCTCAGTCAGTTACAAGCGTGATCAAACTGGACCGGGTGAGATTGTATGTGTCTGGACAAGACTTATTTGAGATTTCCAACACATTGCCGTATATCAATCCGGAGTACCCGGACGGCGCTGAATACATTTATCCTTTTTCCAGGATTGTTTCAACAGGTTTAAATGTCACATTTTAAAAAACTGCAACGATGAATAAAGTAAAATCATTCATACTGATCATGAGCTTGGTTTTTATAGCTTCATGTGATCTCGAACGAATTCCTGAATCAAACTTGAATGACAAGGCATTTTGGAATGATAATCAGAATTTCGAAGAGGCTTGTAATCGCCTTTACACGTTCCTTGATGGCTACGCCATCGTTGTCCTTCATGATGTCAGAACTGATTTTTCCTATTTTGGTTCTCCAAATGCCATCAGTAGCGGAAGCCGCTTGCCGTCGGCAAATTCCGATGACTGGACCGTTCCTTACAGGCTTGTTTTTACCGCGAATAAAATCATCCAGCAGGCGGAAGGGAAGGATAAGATCAGTAAGATTAAGCAATGGATCGGCGAAGCCAGGTTTTTTCGGGCTTATGCGTATTTTGAGCTTGTTTCGAAGTTTGGAGATGTACCCTTAGTGCTTCAACCGCTGGATATTGACTCCGAGGGGCTTTATGGAGGGCGCAC
>CAZANK010000249.1:0-4130 GCA_964486235.1 uncultured Prolixibacteraceae bacterium
TGGATTTCCCAGTTGTTTACCGCGCTTTAGCCGGACTCGATTCCATCGCCCAGGCAGCCGGGCGTTGCAACCGGGAAGGAAAACTTCCAAACCTTGGAAAAACCATTGTGTTTGTTCCGCAGGATCAACCAGCGTATGTCCTGTCGCCTGCATCGCTGGCTCGTGAGCATCTTCGGGAAGAAAGGTTGTCGCGGATTTTTCAGCCGGAAACGTTTGCCCGTTATTTTGAGCAGCGCTTTTTCCAGCTTGGCGAACAGTCGCTGGATGAAAAAAATATTATCGGACTGCTGGACAAGCATCTCGAATACAGCTTTCGGACTGCCGCCGAACGCTTCCGGCTGATTGATGACGGATGGCAGCTTCCGCTGATTGTTCCGTTCGGTGAAGCACCGGAGGTCGTGGATCGCCTGATCGAATGGGATGCCCGACGGCTGTTCCGCAAACTCCAGCGCTATACCGTCAGTATTCCGAAAAAAGTGATGTGGCTGCTTCTGGATGAAGGTCACGCCCGCGAACTACCGGAATATCCTGGCACCTATTACCTGCTTAATAAAGGGCTTTATACCGACCGGTTTGGATTCATACCGCCGGACGAACTCGACGGCTACGAACCAGACACAACGATTATTTAGGAGAAAAAACAGATGAACAAAAGCAATCCCTTCCGGCTGAAAGTGAGCGGTGAAAACGCCTGCTTTACCCGTCCGGAAATGAAAGTAGAACGGGTTTCGTACGAGGTGATGACTCCGTCGGCGGCGCGTGGAATTTTGGAGGCGATCCTTTGGAAGCCCGCGATCAAGTGGAATATTTTGCAAATAGACGTTCTAAATCCAATCCGGTGGGAATCCGTGCGCCGCAATGAGGTCGGAGCCGTTATTTCGGCTCGGAATGCACAGTCTGCCATGAACAGCGGAAGCGGCGATCTGGGGCTTTATGTTGAGGATCAGCGTCAGCAGCGAGCGGGACTTTTTCTCCGGGATGTAGCCTACGTCATTCATGCTGAGTTTGAAATGACCGAACAGGCGGGTGCGGAAGATTCCATCACTAAATTCGAGCAGATGTTTATCCGCCGCGCTTCACAAGGACAGTGTTTTCACCGCCCCTATCTCGGTTGTCGCGAATTCCCGGTCGATTTTGAATTTATTTCGAAAGATGCCGACCCGCTTCCAACCATTGGAACAACCAAAGACCTCGGCTGGATGCTCTACGATCTCAACTATTCCGGTGAAGAACCCATGCCGCAGTTTTTCCACGCCCAAATGACCGACGGGAAAATTGACCTGAGAAATACGGAGGTGCACTCATGATCCTGAAAGCTTTGGCCGATTACTATCAGCGCGTTCTTGACGATCCAAATACGGAGATTGCAACGCCGGGATTTGAGCGGAAGCCGATTGATTTTCTCATTGTGCTAAATGAAGACGGGTCGTTCGAAAATCTGCGTGATATTCGGAAGGGAGCTGGCAGAAACCTGAAGGGAAGGGTGTCTCTCGTTCCAAAAGGAGTGAAACGTTCGTCGGGAATCGCGGCGAATCTTTTGTGGGATACTGCTCCGTACGTGCTTGGAAAAGCACTGCCGCAGAAAGGCAAGAAACTGGAGGATTTGCAAGAGCGGGCGATCCGGCAACATGTCGCGTTTGCAGAGAAAATTGAACAAACCTTCGAAAAGTGTGGCGATCCCGGAATACAGGCTGTGCGTTCATTTTTGAAAAAAAGCGATTACGCCCCGGTGTTCAACCATGCGGTTTGGTCTGATGTCGAAGAGAACGGAGGAAACATCTCTTTTGCTCTAGCCGGTGAACTCCGCTTGATTTGCCAACGTCCGGATGTAGTAGCGACAATTCTCAAAAAATCTGCACCAGACGGGACTGTACAGACTTGCGCAGTTACGGGGAAAGAAGATGTTCCCGCTGAACTGCACACCTCTATTAAAGGAGTTTGGGGGGCACAGTCCTCTGGTGCAAATATTGTTTCTTTTAACCTTGATGCATTCCGTTCGTTCGGAAAAAAGCAGGGACACAACGCCCCGGTCGGACAGTCCGCCGAGTTTGCCTATACCACTGCACTCAACTATCTACTGGCTTCCGAGAATCAACGGATGCAGATGGGGGATGCTAGTACGGTTTTCTGGGCAAAAAATCCATGCGATTTTGAGCAGGATTTTCATTCTTTTTTAGCTCCACCGAAGGGTGAAGAGGCAGTAAGTTATGACAAAATCCGCGGCCTGCTTTCCGCCGTTAAAACTGGCATTCCACCGCAGGAGGCTGATCAGCCGTTTTATGTTCTTGGTCTTGCGCCCAATGCATCTCGAATTGCTGTCCGTTTCTGGTACGACGGTAACGTAAAGGAGATCAAGGAGCGTATAGCGCAACATTTCCAGGATTTGGAGATGGTGCGTGCTCCTCATGATCCCGAATTCTTGTCGCTGTTCCAGTTGCTGGTTTCAACGGCAACGGAGCGAAAGGCGGATAATATACCCCCGAATCTTAGCGGAGATGTCGCCCGTGCGATTTTGACAGGAACAGCCTATCCCCGGACTCTTTTTGCCAACGCAATCCGACGTTGCAAAGCAGAGCAGGCTGTGGGATTCACCCGTGCATCCATCATAAAAGCGTTTCTCTTTCGCAATGCTCGTCTTAACAAATCAAACCCAAAGGAGGTATCTATGGCATTAGACAAGAAATACGAAAACATCGGATATGTGCTCGGGCGGCTTTTTGCCGTATTGGAACGTATTCAAGAACAGGCGCAGGGAGGTAACATAAACAAAACCATTCGCGATACCTATTTCAGTGCCGCCGCCAGCTCTCCACAGGTGACATTCAAAAGATTGAATGATCTGGCAGTCCACCATCTGGGAAAAATCCGGAACTCCGGTAAAAGCACAATTTGGCTTGAAAGGTTACTTGGTGAAGTTGAAAGTTTGATCCCGCCGCAAGGCGTTCCGAGCATTCTAAGCTTGGAAGACCAAGGACGCTTTTCTGTTGGCTACTACCACCAGCGACAGGATTTTTTCACAAAAAAGGAAACAATTGAAGAAGGAGAAGAACAATGAGCGAACCGATCAAAAACCGTTATGAATTCGTGCTGCTGTTTGATGTGAAAGACGGCAACCCCAACGGCGACCCCGATGCCGGAAATCTGCCGCGGATTGACCCCGAAACCGGCAATGGTCTTGTTACTGATGTCTGCCTGAAACGCAAAGTCCGCAATTACATCGGGCTGACCAAAGGTGAACAACCGCCCTTTGAAATCTATGTAAAGGAAAAAGCAGTGCTAAACCGTGCTCATGAACGTGCCTATCAGGCTTTCGAGCTTAAGTCAGAAAGTAAAAAGCTTCCCAAAGAGGTCGAGGATGCCAAGAAAGTAACTGGGTGGATGTGCCAGAACTTTTTTGACATTCGAACTTTTGGTGCAGTTATGAGTACCGAGGTAAATGCGGGACAAGTTCGTGGTCCGGTACAATTCGGTTTTGCCAGAAGTATTGACCGTATTTTTACTGGCGAACATAGCATTACGCGTATGGCTGTTACCAAAGAAGCTGATTTGGAAAAAGAACGCACAATGGGCCGGAAGTTCACTATACCATACGGCCTTTACCGTGTTCACGGATTTATTTCTGCTCCATTAGCTAACCAAACTGGGTTTTCTGAGGAAGATCTAAATCTCTTTTGGGATGCCTTGATCAATATGTTCGATCACGACCGTTCCGCCGCGCGCGGTGAAATGGCTCCGCAAAAACTCGTTGTTTTTAAACACGATTCCGAACTTGGAAATGCTCCGGCACAAAAGCTGTTCAACCTTGTGAAGGTTCAAAAGAAAGAGGAACTTGGCGACAAACCGCCGCGGTCTTTCTCTGATTATGCTGTTACAATCGGTGATGCTCCGGAAGGAGTAGAAGTAATTCAAATGCTGTGAAATAAATCATGTATTCGGAAGATGAATACATCCAGTTGTCTTCCCTTCAGCATTTTCAATTTTGCCCCCGCCAGTGTGCGTTGATCCATATCGATCAACAGTGGTCGGAAAACCGTTTTACCGCAGAAGGCCGTGCCCAGCATGAACGCGTGGACAGGGAAGAGCGGGAATGCCGGGGAGATGTGGTAACGGAATATGCCTTGCCGATATGT
>CAZANK010000249.1:4230-6052 GCA_964486235.1 uncultured Prolixibacteraceae bacterium
GGAAGAGCGGGAATGCCGGGGAGATGTGGTAACGGAATATGCCTTGCCGATATGTTCCAGAGAACTGGGACTTGTCGGGAAGGCTGATGTTGTCGAGTTTCATAAAGGGCAGGCATATCCCGTTGAGCACAAACGCGGTAAACCCAAACCCGATGAATGCGATATGATCCAGGTTTGTGCGCAAGCCTTATGCCTGGAAGAAATGCTCGGGCAATCAATTCCGGAAGGAGCCATCTTTTATGGAAAACCACGACGACGACAAATTGTGGTTTTTGATGATAAGTTGAGGAAAACAACAATTGAAACCTGTAAAAAGGTCCATGAATTGATCCAAAAAAAGATCATTCCGAAAGCGCAATATGATGCTAAAAAATGCATCGCCTGTTCATTGTATGAAACCTGTATGCCGCAATACGCGATGAAGGTAAAGGATTATTTTGACCGGAATTTAGTATGAAAAAATTACTTAATACCTTGTATGTAACAACACAAAAAGCTTATCTGAAGAAAGAGGGGGAGTCGGTTGTTGTGATGATTGATAACGAGATCCGATTGCGCCTCCCCATTCACACCCTGGATGGTATCGTAACCTTCGGTGCGGTTTCAGTCAGTCCGTATTTGTTGCACCATTGCGCCAAAAACGAGGTCACGGTGTCTTTCTTTTCTGAGTACGGGCAGTTCCTTGCGAGGGTTCAGGGACCCGTTTCCGGTAACGTTTTGTTGCGGCGCGAACAATACCGTATGGCAGATAATGAAACAACGTGTCTGCACATTTCACGGTCGTTATTAAAAGGAAAGATCCACAATTCAAGGGTTGTTCTGCGGCGCGCCGTTCGCGATCATCCTGAAAAGGCTGATACGGAGAAATTAACGTATGCAGAGTTAAGGCTGTCGCATTACCTGAACAAGATTGACAGGATAGAAGACATAGACGGTCTAAGGGGAATCGAAGGAGATGCGGCGGGTAATTATTTCGGGGTGTTTCAAGAGATGATAACAGCAGATGATCCGGCTTTTTCTTTCACCGGAAGAAACAAACGGCCACCGAAAGACCGGGTGAATGCATTACTGTCCTATATATATACAATTTTATCTCATGATTGCCGTTCTGCCCTGGAAGGTGTCGGATTAGATCCTTGTGTGGGATTTCTCCATAAAGATCGACCCGGAAGATCGAGCCTGGCCCTGGATCTGATGGAAGAGCTAAGATCATTTTTAGCGGACAGACTGGCATTGACGCTTATTAACCGAAAACAGATGACAGGGAAAGGCTTTATTATTTCAGGCACGGGGGCAGTTCTCATGAAAGAAGATTCAAGGAAAACAATACTTTCGGAATGGCAAAAGAAAAAACAAGAAGAGATCACCCACCCTTATCTGGAGGAAAAGATCAAAATAGGAATGATCCCGCACATACAGGCCCGGCTATTATCAAGATATATCAGAGGTGATATTGACGGTTATCCCCCGTTCTTATGGAGCTAGGAGAAACAATATGATGGTTTTAGTAAGTTATGATGTGTCCACACTTGACAAAGCCGGGCGGAATCGCTTGCGAAAAGTTGCTAAAAAGTGTGAGGACTTCGGAATGCGGGTTCAAAATTCGGTATTTGAATGTTGTATTGATCCCGCTCAATGGGTACAATTGAAGAATGCCCTTACGGGGATTTTTAATGAAAAAGAGGATTCGCTTCGATTCTATTTTATGGGTAAAAACTGGGAACACCGGGTTGAACATCACGGGATAAAACACATACCCAATGTTGAGAAAGACACAATTATTATTTAAGTGCGAACATTAAGCTCACAATAATTTTCAGGG
>CAZANK010000250.1:0-6039 GCA_964486235.1 uncultured Prolixibacteraceae bacterium
AAAGCGAAGGCAGCGATGAAGAACAGTACCGGTCGGCGCTGGTGGTGGCTTCCAATCTCAGATCGGTAAACGGGGTTGTTCATGTACTGGATTCATATAGTCATATTTTCGGATTCAACTAAATCAGGCAGAATGAAACGACTTATAATAAGAGAAGTACGATGGAGCCACATCGGCATGGCGGTATTTGCAATTTTTTGGCTTTGCAGTTGTGTCGATATTCCCGAACCGGGCAGTCTCGCTCCCGACATCAATTACAAAAACAGAAAGCAATATGCCATTGCAGGGATGAAGCAAACCATTGGGGAATTTCAGTTTTCCTCATCCACCTTGCCCCTGAAGTTCGAGATTGTTCAAATTTCCGAAACGGGCGGGAAAGACGTCTCGGCACTCTCGGAGATGGTTCAAGTCGTTCGTTACACCGAACCAATTACCGGGGACGAAATGGAAGACGAACTGCTCCTGAAAACCGATACGGTCGAATTACCTGCCGTATCGGTGAATGAGGATACCGGACAGATCGAAGTTCAGGAAGGGAACAGCATCCCTACCGGGGAATACCATTTTGATATAAAGATTTCCAACACCTCCGGAAGCAAGACGATCGAAGATGCCATCATCATCGAGTTCAAGGAATACGAGATGGTTTCCAGATCGGCGGGAATGGCGCAGGACCCGGTCATTGAGCGCGTGGCCGATTCGCCGGACCAAATCCTTTTTGTTGGCTATCTGGATGGTGTCGCCCTGCCGGGAGACCGCATTGATTTTACGAAATCGCGTTCAATGGGCTTTAAAGGCGTCTTTGTTGACGATACAGCCGAGGGGGAAGTCTGGCGTGTGAATTTTCCGGTTCAACAATCGGATACCTACTGTACCTGGGCCATCGTGGATGGAGAGGCCGTCAGTTATGAAAGTGAAAACTTCAATTTTATTCTGGGCCGTCCCGGAAGTTATGTCATCCGTTTATATAAGTAAGAAAATGAAGCACTTATTAAATTATTTCCTGAGTCTGTTTTTCGTGGCGGTAACTGCCGGGAGCGCTTTTGCTGCCTCCGAAAAAGAAAACAAGATTTTAGTGATCGGCGTGGACGGGATGATCAGCACAGCCATTGATTATGCGTCAACGCCGTCAGTCGATAAATTGATCGGCAATGCCACCTACCACCTGTCGGGCTACGGCGGCTTGCCGGCTTACGCATCGACCGGATGGGCAACCATGCTCACCGGCGTATCGGCAGAAAAACACGGGGCGACCAACGAAAACTCGTTTTCAGGTAATCACTTCGATGCCTACCCTTCGGTGGTCAGCCGGATTAAATCGCTGAGTTCCGGTACGATCATCGCTTCCGTGGTGCGTGATGCGGAAATAAACACGCAACTAAATGCCGCGGCCGACTTCAAAGCGGCTTGTGCTTCGGATGAGGAAGCGCTTTCAAAATCGCTTGAATTTGTGAAGCAACCGGATGTGGATGTGACCTTCGTCCAGTTTAGCGGTCCGCGGGAAGCGGGAGAGACGGTGGGGTATCAGCTTCGTCAGGCACAGTATGTGCTCGCGGTGCAGCAAATCGACAATCTGGTCGCTGAACTTCAGACGGCCATCCAATCGAGGGAAACCTATCATAATGAGGATTGGGCGATCTTCTTTGTTTCGACCCATGGCGGCACGGAATCGGGGATGAAGACCAACAATACGCCGGAAGAAACGGATGTCCCGATGATCTTTTCGGGCGACGGAATTGATAACAAAGTACTGAATGCTGAAAAACTGGATCCGGCTGCCGGTGGTGACAATATTCTGAAAATTAACAGGGGCGCTTCCAAAACCTATGTGAGAATTCCGATTGCCGGAACACCGCTGCAGGGTATGGATACGTATACCCTTGAAATGTGGATCAAACCCGGGCCCAACGGCAGCGATCCTTCCATCGTGGGCGATAAAGACTGGGGCTCGGGCGCCAATCCGGGGTTTGTCATCTGCCGCCGGGGTGCTTCCTGGAGGTATAATTTTGCCAATGACAAAAGACAACGCTATGATACCGATGCCGAAGTTGCGATTGAAGACGGCAACTGGCATCATCTGGCCGTGTCCTTTAAGAAAACGCAGGGATGCCGGCTGTACCAGGACGGAGAGTTGGTGAACGAGGCGGCGATTTTTTACCAGGCGGCCGACGACATGGCTTCACCGTACAATTACATCTGCCTGGCGCAGGAAGGAACGGAATCCTACCCGGACGGAGGTCCTAACTGGGCAGGTTCATTCAATGAAGTGCGCATCTGGACAAGCGTTGTTTCACAGGAGAACCTGCGAAAATACATGCACTTGCGCCATATCGAGCAAAGTGACCATCCGGATTTGGCTTCGCTGGAATTGTATTTGAAGATGGATGAGGTGAAAGGCAATATCATAAAGGATTACAGTGGTAAAGGACACGACGGGGAATTGATGGGATCGGCCATGGAACGCCATCCTTTTTACCCCATCAGACTTACCGATGTGACCGTAAACATGTTAGGCCACCTGGGCATTGCGGTTGACGGCGGCTGGGGACTGGAGGGAAATGCCCTGAAAGCGAATGTGCCTTATCGTTTGTTCAAAGTAAACTGAGAGCTAAAATCGATTCAAGATGTAAGAAAGATATCAAATGATTATGCTGGTGATGGGGCTTCTTGTGGCGTTTAACGCGTGCAGGGAAGAGTCGATTTCGATGAGCGCCCTTGATGCCGAACAGTTGATCGCGGGACGGATCGACGGAACATGGACTGACCCTTCGAATATCATCACGCCCAGCACTGTGCCCCCCGAAATATTCGGGAACATGCGCCTCGTGTTTACAACCGACGCCAAGGGATACCCGGCTCAATTTATTGCCAGGGAATGCCCCATCATATTCAGCTCCTCCGAGGGTTCCTGGTCGGTCACCGGCACGGATGCAGATGCCAGTGTATCGTTGTCGGGCGTTTCCCCGGTGGATGAAATGAAGGTGACCGTGACATCAAAATCCCTGACCCTCTCCTTTTATATGGGATGGGAGAATACCGAAACCGGTGAAACCGGCGAAGGAAATTTCAGTGTGACATTAACTCGTAAATAGTCAAACAATAAGATGATCAACATGAAGAAGATCAAGAAAAACAAATATTTCGTTGCAGGTTTGGGGGCAATTGCCGTTTTCGGATTTGTTTCCTGCGAAGAGGAATATGACCACACCGTCGATACGGCGAATCCGGTCATCGTCAGCTACAATCCGGTTTCGGGTGTTGAAGATGTGGCTATCAAAAGCAACCTTGTCCTGACTTTTGATGAATACGTAAAAAAAGGGAAAGGGAATTTCATCATTGCCAGTGAAACCGACACCCAAACCATCGCGGTCACTTCCGATGCCGTTACCCTTGGCGGGGATGCCAGGGTGGTGACCATCGACCCGGAGGATTTGGCTGCCAGCGAGCAGTACACGGTGTCTGTCGATCAGGGGATTGTCACCGACTTGGTGGGCAATGAATTTATGGGGATTCCGCAGTCGGTATCGTGGACGTTTAAAACGGCCGGCGAGAGTGGCCCGAAGATTGCGGAACTTTCCCCGGCGGACGACAGTTCAGACGCTTCCTTGTTTAAACTGGCTGTAACCTTCACCACTAAAATCAAAGCAGGAGGAGGTAATATCTCCGTTTATACGTCATCCGGCGAACTGACAGCCCAGATGTCGGTGCTGGAACAAACCGTGACGATGAAAGACGATGTCCTGCAAATCAACCTGGGCGCTCCGCTGGAATTTGCCACCTCCTATTACGTCCTTATTGATGAAGGAGCCATCGTTGACGTCGAAGGGAACCCGTTTAAAGGAATTTCTGATCAAACAGTCTGGAACTTTACGACAACTTCCGGCAGCAGTTCTGAACTCGTTGTTTGGTTTCCTTTTAATGATGATTTATTGGATGCGAGCGGAAACCGGTTCGATGCTTCATTAGGTGCAACCGCAACGGCTGATGTTCGTCTTGTTACGGATCCGCAACGTGGAAAAGTTGTTCAGTTTGATGCCGGTTCCTATTTGCAGCTTCCGAAACACAATTATTTACGTCCTTCGGCGACCCAGGATTTCAGCGTCAACGTGTGGGTCAAGCTGGCAGGCATAGGATCCGACCCTGTTTTGTGGGGAAATAAGGACTGGGGCAGTGGTGGTAATCCCGGAATCCTGCTGTGCACGGATGGCGGCGATGTTTACAATGCCGGCGATCCGACGTCAGGTGGCGATGGTTGGTTGGTCAATATGAACGGAGGCGGAGCAGGTAGCGAGAGGGCATACTGGAGAGCTAAGGAAACGACCACCCGTGCGCCATCCATTTCAGATAACAATTGGCACATGGTTACTGTCGTGATTGACCGTACGAACCAGTTGATCCGCGTTTACCTGGACGGTACGGAATATCGTTATGAACCGGCGAAAAGCCTGAGCACCCTGCTTGGACCCCTGTGGGATGAAGCCAATGATTATCCGTTCTGTTTGTGGGAAGACGGAACCGGTCATTACAATGCCGGCAGCGATACCCGGAAACAACTCGCCGGAATGATGGATGAATTTAGAATTTACGGCAAAGCGCTTACGTCCGACGAAATTACAGGCTTGTACAACAACTGATGAACCATCCCGATAGGAAGCTGGTGATTTTTTGACCGGCTTTCCTTCCTGCTGCCATTACGGATAAGAAAAAGGAACTGAACAGTTCCTTTTTTTTATGTCTTGGATCGTGCGTATTGTTTCTTCGGTGAGAGGCCGGAGATTATCAGAATTTTTTATCTAAGTTTGCGAAGGCGATATTTTTAATGTACAGACGTTGACATTACCCGCGAAACATATCGATTACCTGGCTGTAAAACACCTTAAACAAGGCGATACCAAGGCATTTGATGACTTGTTCAACAAATATGCCCGGAGAATGTATAATTTTTCCCTCAAGTATTTGAAGTCGGAGGAGGAAGCAGAGGAGGTGGTACAGGAAGTATTTCTGTATATCTGGGAGAAGCGCGATGGGTTGAAACCCGACCAGTCGTTTAATGCCTATATCTTCACGATCGCCTACAACATCATCCGGAAATATTTTATCAGAAAGTCCAGGGAAAACGCCTTTAAGGATGAACAACTCTATGTTTTCCTGGGAGAGGAGAATAATCTGGACCGACAGATCGATTATCAGTTTTTGCTTGAGAAGGTGGAATCGATCATCGATTTGTTACCGGAACGCCGGAAGGCGATTTTTATCAAGCGGAAATACGAAGGTCTGGCCATCAAGCAAATTGCCGGGGAGATGGGTATTTCGCCTAATACGGTCGAGAATCAGCTTTCGGCAGCCCAAAAACAGATTCAGGCCGAACTTCAAAAGGAAAAGCTGGCCGGGTTATTGTTTTTCATGCTTTTTGTTTCTGCCTGATCCGTGCGGCACAGCGGAATGCTCTTCTGCGGCTATCCTTCCCGCGAAAGCGGGAATCTCAGGACGAAAGAAGTTTCCGACCTGCATAAAAATGAGGTTGCCCATTCCTGCGGAAGTATTGGTTTCTTTTTTTTCCCGTTTTCGGATAGTGGAAAACGGGTCTTTACGGACATCATAAATACCATGAGTATTGACAAAGAAAGAATAAAACGGTTTGCGGAGAATAAATTCTCCTTGAACGATTACCTGGCGGTGTCATCCTGGTTTAAGAAAGAGGAATCCCAGTCGGAGATGAAACAGTGCCTGGAGGAGGATTGGAGCGAGACGGGGAATACGGGCGTTCAGTTGGCGGTTTTAAGCAGGATCCTGGACAAACTGCATCATCGGATCAGCCTGGTCAGGGAAAACTCGGTTTCCCGCTTTTACCGTTCTTTTTCAAGGATTGCTGCCCTTCTCCTGATCCCCGCTCTGCTGACGGTTGCGGTACTTGGCTGGTTGATGGTTCGCGACCGGAACCAGGTGGAAACATGGGCGGCGATCCATTCGCCGGCAGGAACAAGAACGCAGTTTCAGTTGCCCGATGGAACAACAGGTTGGTTGAATGGTGGGTCTTCC
>CAZANK010000251.1:0-6028 GCA_964486235.1 uncultured Prolixibacteraceae bacterium
CATTATCAAAATAGGTAAAATAAAACCGGGTAAAAAGTCCATCGATCCGACGACTGCTAAAAACAATCCACCTCCCGTTTGAAGACCATGTGTGATAACTCTCAGCCTGACTGCTATTGATATCAGGCTTTATTATTTCTTTGGATTCAAGGTTCATCAGGTATAAATCGCTATCAGAATGCCAAATGGTGAAATTTCCATATCCAGACAGACAAAACAACAGGTATTTATTGTCGGGAGAGATTCTTGGAAATGAAACGCTCATGCCCTTTTGAGATGCTGGAACAATCGTATCAACCTCTCCAAACTGGCATGTTTCCTGATCAAAAGCAATGCGCATTAAGTTATACCGAATTTGATCGTATTTCTCCTCTGATAACGCTTTGGCGCAACAATAATACAGGTACTTTCCATCCGGCGACCAGCAAGGGAAAGTCTCAAACCTGTCTTCTGATGCAATAATCCGACTCTCCGTGATCACATCTGTTGTTACATCATAAAGAATAATATCGGAAGCGGTATCAATAACTTCGTTTTTTTTATTACTTACGGCATGGAAACACTGAATAATATTGTTTGTAGAAAACGCAATAATTCGTCCGTTAGGATGCCAGGCAGGATATACGCCCGCAGATATCGTTTTGTCTGTTTTGGTATCTACTTTCTTTAATTCTCCGTTATTATAAATAATGGTCCCCGAATATTTACCTCGCATGTGAAACATTACAGACTTATTGCTATTCCTGGAAAATGAATGGCAGTTCATACAATTCAACTCCGTAAAGTCGTTACTCATAATCGGGGTTTTCTTAAAATCTTCCAGACAACGTTGATAAATGCCCATTCTCTTCCACATTTCAAATCCGGGCTCAATAGACCGAAAAACCAAATAGCGATCAATTGAGTCAACTGCAACATGATTTACAATAGGACGAAATTTATTCCAGTGTCCTTGCCGCTTAGCCCATATATCTATTCTAAAATCCTTTCCTTTTGATTGTTCCAGAAATTTCTTCCATTTTCTCAAAGGAATACGCACTTCCCCATTTGTCGATGTCATACGCATAGCCTTATTTTCAACGGCAGACAGCTTTATAACATATTCTTCCCCTTTCTCATGGATAAAAAAGTTTAGTGGGGCAATATTAGGAGGGATAGTAATACCACTATAGTCCGGTGAAATTTTTGGGGTATAATCCATCTCCGAATAATTTGTCAACTGCCCGGAACAGGCCCAAAACATATTCATGCCGATAATAAAACTGATTACGATGATAAATTTTTGCATAACAGGGATATTAATTCGCGATCATGGTTTTGTCAGACAGTATGCTGTTATTAATGAAATGAAAATAAAACCAAAAAGTATTGCCATAAGATTTAAACATATTTTTTGCCTGTTGCTTAGGATTTCCGGAATATTTAAAATAATCTCTTTTATAAGCCCCGAATCGTTCTATGGTTGATTCACGAATTGAACAATTTTCAGGAACAATATTTTTTCTTAAATACCCCATATACCAAATCAGCGCCTCTTCAAAATGTAAAGGGAGTTTTTTATACCCCAACCTTTCAAAGCGACTCAAATTGCTGACAAAAGCATTTACATCTTTGCTTAACAGAAGCGATGCCATATAATACTCAAAAGCCATTCTGTTCTCCGAATGATTTTCCAATAGTTTAGTGAAACAAAAAAACGAATTGTCTGAACCTGCAAAAAAATCGTTCCGGATTAACAATTTCCTTTTATCTGCAATTTCACGGTCCTGACTAATCAATTCCGGATGATCTATATCATTTAAATAATGATCTGCCCATTTCTTGTAAAAAAAAGTTTGCTCGAATAGACGAAGGTATTTTTTTGCAACAGCATAGTCACCATTAATGAGCGATACCATTACAAGCTGTTTTAAGATACGTGGCGAATTCCCGTGAACAGTCAACGTTTCAGAGGCCCATCGATAAGCTTCGTTCAGATACCCCATGTGATAAAAAATATTACACCAAAAAAAAGGTGAAATTTTATCTGTTTCAAGGTTAGGACATAGTCCGGAGATTCCCACCTGGGGGTAGTGAAATAACAGGTCTCCTAATTTACCGGATTTATATAAAGAAAGGTTGACAAAAGATAAAACACATGGGTTTATTTCCGGATAGCGGGAAGACAATTCTAATGCTTTTTCCCAGTCTTGCTTCTGCACACGATTGTCAATCCCCAAAAAAAGTTCGGATTTCAGATCGTACACATTTATTTTTACAAAAACGACAAATCCAAAAAAAAGAAAGGTGCCTGCCAGAATTGTTTTTAGGTCCCAACCTGCATAAAACCATCCTTTATTTATTAACCATAATCCTTTGTGTAAAATCGCCAGTAAAGGATAATATCCCCAAAGAAGCAGTAATGCGTATTTTGTAACTGTCTTGAATTCTGCCAATTGAACTGTCAGAAAAGTTTGTTGACAGGGAATATAAAAAATAAACCGGCAAACAGTATATGGAACTATTGCAGTCATTAATATATAAATCAGTATTTTGAAATACTTGTCATTTGTTTTTAGCACTCCGATTTCATGTATAATACCCATCAGGATACCGATGAATGCATAACTGCCTGAGATCAGGTATAATAATATCCATCCAACGATACCGGCAGCAAACCTGAAATTATTTTTCCTGATAGAAATGTATCGTGTAACAAAAGCCAGACAAAGTGTAAACCCGATAGTATAGGTGAAGCTGCATACATGGTCACTTTGAAACGTGATGAGCAACAGTACAGGAATAAGCGACCAAAGAATACCCTTTATATTATTCCTCTTAAAGTATATTCGAGACAGGATAAATACAATCACCCCAGACAATGTAACAATAAATGCACCTACGAATGGGCTGATATAAAACTGGACAAAAAAGGCGCCCAAATATTCTGAGAATCCTCCCGGCTTTTTTAAGAAATCGAGAAAATAGTTCCAGTCAAAGCGAAAAAGTTGAATTTGTTCCTGATAAAGCAAATGATAACTATTAAATACAGCAAAGTATGAAAAAATAGAAAATAAAAAAAATAACAAGAAAGCCCATCCCCAACATGGGGAAGGATTTTTTCATCATGACTTGATTATTGCCAGTTTTCTTTTTTTTCATTGAAATTCATTTACTGTGAAGTTATAAAGTTTCATAAAAGCAAAAGGCAGTAGTAGCTTCATCTTAGTTCCAATATACAATTTTAAGCTGCTCTTTCTATATCAGTCAATGTTTAAATGAGCAAATTATGTATTTAAACAGGCAATCAGGAAAGGACATCCTTTTTATCTGTCCTTTTGAGACACTCGCGAAGGTATTGCAGTGACTTCCAAATCTGGTTTTTAATGGTTTTGACGGAGATGTTCAGTTTCTCCGAGATGTCTTTTTGAGGGAGTCCTTCAAACTTGTGCATGAGAAATACTTGTTTACATCGTTCGGGGAGTTGACCGATACAATGCTCCAGCGCGTTCAGGTAATCCTCCCGCTCAAGAATGCTTTCTTCCTCCGGTTCCTCTTTCACCGGAAAGTTAGCGAGGCTTTTCTTCCGGGTATGCTCGTCGCGCAGGTAATTCAACGCCAGGTTCCTGCACGATTTAAACAGGTAAGCCCTCACATTTCGATGAATTCTGAGTGACTTCCGGCTGGTCCAAAGTTTTATGTAAAACTCCTGAACAATATCTTCAGACATAGCATCGTCGCCGGTTATGTCGAAAACAAAAGCGCATAACCGGCTGTAGCCCAGTCCCGACACGTCAACGCATTACCCCGCTGATCATTTCCAGGGTCTTTTCTACCAGTTCCTGTCCTCCTTCCGGCCCCATCAACGTGCTGGCCGGAAGCGCCCCGTACGATCCGCCGGCGACTGAACGTCTTTATCTACAAGAAAGTTAATCCAACTTTCCGATTCAGTCCTTTTTCGAAAATCCGAATCAAAGTCGATAGTTGTATATTTCCTTTCGCATTTTCAATCTTCGAAATGTAACTTTTCTTTGTACCAGCTTTAATCGCAAGTTCTTCCTGTGTAAGATTAGCGTTTCTTCTTGCTTCTCTAAGCATTTCACTTACAATAAACATTTGGGCTCTTTCCTCGTATTCATTCCGCGAATCAGTCCCTATCGCCCCATGTTCTCTTTCAATAAGTTCATCGAATGTCGATATTCCTTTGTAATCTGCCATGATTTTGTTTTTTTGATTCAAAATACGCTGCTTTCAAACGCATTGCCTTTTCAATTTCCTTTTTTGGAGTTTTCTGTGTTTTCTTTTGAAAGACATTGAATAGAACAATCAACTTTCCGTGGTCAAAACAACAAAATACTCTATAAATATTTGACTGGTATTCAATTCGCACTTCAAAGAGTCCATCGTATCCAGCCATAGGTCCAAAGAACTTTTCAGGAATATTGTCCACCTGCTTAATCAATTCAAGCGTAAACTTAAATTTTTCTTTCACCTTAGGTGACAATTCCTTATAAAAATCTAAAAAATGATTCCCGTAAAATATTATCTGCCTGGCCATGGATAAAAGTTATCTCCAAAGATAACATATTTTCGATAAAGATCAAAGTCTGTTTGTGCATTTTTATGATGCCTCCTAACGGCTCGGGTGTATGACGAGCGTCGGATACCATCATCTATTATTTGGGGCAACTCTCAAAAACTCAAACAACACTTTCATAATAAGATGTTTCCAGTATACAATTTTAAGCGGCTACTTTGCATATATCAATGTTTGAATGAGCAAATTATGTATTTAAACAGGCAATCAGGAAAGGACATCCTTTTTATCTGTCCTTTTGAGACACTCGCGAAGGTATTGCAGTGACTTCCAAATCTGGTTTTTAATGGTTTTGACGGAGATGTTCAGTTTCTCCGAGATGTCTTTTTGAGGGAGTCCTTCAAACTTGTGCATGAGAAATACTTGTTTACATCGTTCGGGGAGTTGACCGATACAATGCTCCAGCGCGTTCAGGTAATCCTCCCGCTCAAGAATGCTTTCTTCCTCCGGTTCCTCTTTCACCGGAAAGTTAGCGAGGCTTTTCTTCCGGGTATGCTCGTCGCGCAGGTAATTCAACGCCAGGTTCCTGCACGATTTAAACAGGTAAGCCCTCACATTTCGATGAATTCTGAGTGACTTCCGGCTGGTCCAAAGTTTTATGTAAAACTCCTGAACAATATCTTCAGACATAGCATCGTCGCCGGTTATGTCGAAAACAAAAGCGCATAACCGGCTGTAATAACGCGTAAACAATTGATTATAGCTTGTGGGGTCGCCGTCGGCAACCCGCAAAATCAATGTATTGTCCGGTATGTCCATGAAGCCGTTTTATGCCCGTAGGCCATTCAGAATCTTCTCGTTTGGATGATTACAAAAATAATAGGTTTTAAAATATCGTTCTCATTCTTTTAAAAAAAAGTCACCGAATAGGCTGGTCCCCGGCTCTTTCAGAATACTGCCGGGGATGCCCGTTAAACATTGATCACCGAACAGCCGGTTACAGTTCCTGTATCAAATAATACATGGACTGAAAATTTTTACCGATCTCGAACCGGAACACGCCGTCTTTATATTCGGATGGCATATAACCGGTGATGAATCCCTGCGGATTAACGGACATAACCCGAAGGTGATCTTTGCTGGTCTTCAATTCAATCACCGCTTCAATGATCTCCACCTGTATTGGCCCGTGACCCACATCAAGTACCTGGGTATGGTCTTCATTGTATCTGCTGTTGGTATTCTCCGCCCGCCCCACTGCCGTGAGGAGCATATTGCCCGATGCACTGACCGGATCATCCGTTAAAGAACTGATCGCCAAGGTGGCAAAATCGGTTTTCACGTTAAAATTTACGTCCTTAAGCCGGATGTCTCCTTCTTTGCCAAGAAAACCATAGACCGCTTTCGTTCCCGGCGAATCGATCCAGCCGATCTTTTTGCTTAAGTTCCTGTAAAGCTCCCCGGTATCGGAAAGCACCTCCTTCTTCTCCGGGTCAACCACCGTTTCATCAG
>CAZANK010000252.1:0-6028 GCA_964486235.1 uncultured Prolixibacteraceae bacterium
AATAAAGGATTTGTCACCGGCATCTTTCAACAAAAAGTAGACCCGGAAAGTCACGTTGTTGGTGACCAGGTTGCCAATCGCATACCGGGCCCCTTCTTTTCCCCCCTGGTGAATAATGCTGAATTCCTGCGCTTTATTCCGGCTGAAGAAATCTGACACAATTTGCTGTGCCTGTGCTTTGCTGAAGACATCGTCGTGCTCCAACACCACCATCTCAATACTCTGATTGAAATAAGCCGACAAGGTGGCTGCATTTCCGGTTTTAAAACCCGTTACCACCTCATCCGGAATCTGTGCCGCCAGTTGAACGGCTGCAAACAAAACCAAAACGCCGGTAACCAGGCTTTTACAAATCATTTCCCTCATTTCCATTTTTTTCAGGCAAATTGATACAACATAAATTGTACCATTCTCTCTTTATTTAAAAACAGGTGCATAACTTTGTAAAGTTAATAAAATTTGGAAACCCCCATGAAGATCAAGCTTATTGTCACCGGCAAAACCGACAAACCTTATTTGCACGACGGCATTGATCGCTATTCCAGGCGAATTACGCATTATCTGCCTTTTGAATTTCAGGTCATCCCCGATGTCAAAAATACAAGGAACATGTCGGAGAGCGTCCAAAAAGAAAAAGAAGGCGGTTCGCTTCTGGCCCGGCTGGGTCCGGGTGACGAACTTATTTTGCTCGACGAGCGGGGAAAAACCTTCACTTCGTTGGAATTTGCACGGTTTTTGGAGAAGAAAATGTTTGGGGGGACAAAATCATTGATCTTTGCCATCGGGGGGCCTTACGGGTTTTCGGAGAGGGTCGATGAGGCGGCAGCGTTAAAAATCAGTTTGTCAAAGATGACGTTTTCACATCAAATGGTCAGGCTGATCTTTACCGAACAGCTTTACCGTGCATTAACAATTTTAAAAGGTGAACCATACCATCATGCGTAGTTCCGGACATCCGGCGATCATCAGGAAGTATCTGTTGCTTTTCTTGTCCGCCGTCTTTTTTGCCGCGGGCTTTCTTCTTGAAAGCAGAGTGTCTTGTCCGAATCAGGCCGTCGTGGTCACGAAGAAATTTGAGAAGCGGCTTCATCAGCAGGAGGCCCTTCTTGAGCAATACCTGGAACAGGTAGCCGGCACGATCGAACAGGAGGACTTCGACGGCAACCTGCAATCGGCGTTTCATCACCTTTCTTCGTTGTTTTCAAAAAACGGACTTGGCTTCTTAATTACCGACAATCAAAAGTTGCTGTTCTGGTCAAACCAGCGTTTTGCGTTTGAACGGGCTTACCTGAAACAGGCTCCGGAAGAAAAGGTGCAATTCCTTCCCAACGGGGTTTATCTCAGCAAGGTGAAAAAAGCGGGAAACCTGTCTGTCATTGGGCTGATCCCCCTGAAGGAGACTTATCCCATCCGGAACGATTACATCGCCAACCGGTTTGCAAAAGGATTCGATACGCCCGACACGTATAAAATCGAGCCTGAGGCCCCGGATCACGGGGTTCCTGTCCGCAACGTACACGGAGAATATATCTTCTCGCTCGTTCCCGGGGGCAAGGTCCTTTGTGAACAATCTCAGCTTTATCTTCCTGCGCTGTTGTTTTTCGCCGCCCTCATCCTGTTGCTCTTCTTTATCCGTTCCTTCTTGAAATCCAATTACACGGATGAGCCTTTCCTTTTGAGGATGCTGGTCCTGGCCCTTGTTTTGCTCGGGCTGTACTGGATCCATGTCCTTTTTCGCATCCCCCGTCTGTGTTACGCGTTCGACCTTTTCGGACCATCGCTGTATGCCTGTTCCTTTCTGCTGCCATCGCTGGGCGACCTGCTGTTATTCACGATCTTCTTCGTTTTCTGGAGCTTTCACCTGGCAGAGGAATACCGTTCTTCGGGCGAAAAACACCGCCGGGAATTCATGGCGGCGTTTGGGTTCACCGCGCTGTTTTATCTGGCAATTAACCTGCTGATTAAAAACCTGATCCGCAACAGCAGCTTCTCCTTTTACCTGAACCGCATCGACGACATTAACCTGTACAGCCTGCTGGGCTATCTGATCATTGCCTTGCTGCTCCTGTCGGCGTTCCTGATCAACCTGAAATTCATGGAGGCTGCGGGATCGCAGTTGCCGCGAAGAAAATTTCTCATCGTACACATCGTTCTTTCATCAATACTGATCCTCCTGTCGTTTGTACTGAAAAACAGCTACCTGTATGTACTTTGTCTGTTTGTGCTCACGAACCTCTCGGGAGTGATCCTGCAAAAAACCCATATCCGGCGTTTTTCCATGCCCTACTTCATCTATTTTGTCGCCCTGTTCACCCTGTTCTCGCTGCTCATCATCCAGAATCACCAGGCGGTACGCCGGCAGGAAGTCCAGAAGCTGATGGCCATTACGCGGTACTCCGAGCATGATCCTTCCGCGGAAATGGTGCTCACGGAAACGCAGCAACAAATCAACGTGGACTCGATCATCCCGTATCTGCTGACACCCCCTTATAAAAATCTCGAAGAATACATGACCCAGGAGTATTTTAGCGGATACCTCCGGAAGTATGATCTCCAGATCACCATTTGTGACGGGTCGGACAGTTTGCTGGTTCAACCCGACAACCGCATGGTTCCCTGCTTCCCGTATTTTGACGAGATGATCCGGGAGTCGGGTGTCCGGATTCCCCGTACCAACTTCTACTACATGGAAAACATGAACGGACGGATCTCGTACTTTGGCAAGCTGTTTTACCCGCTTTCGTCCGATTCGCTGGGGGTCTCGATTTTCATTGACCTGCAGTCCAAGCTTCTTCCCAAAGGGATTGGTTTCCCCGAACTCCTGCTCGATCGTTCCATGAAAGAGCCGGAGGGGTATAAGCACTTTTCTTATGCCAAATATTACAACAAGGAGCTGGTTCACCTGAACGGCGACTACCCGTACAACTTTTATATCAGTCCGTACCTGGCCGGGCAGGACACCTCCGAGTTTCTGTGGAAAAAATGGGATCATTATGACCACCTGATCTACAACCTGGGGAAAGACAACTACATTATCGTCAGCATCAAATCGTTCGGGATCATGGACTACCTGGTTTCGTTCCCCTACCTGTTTGTTTTTTATTTCGGGCTCCTCTTCCTTTTGGTTTTCGCGGGCAATCCGGCCTACCGCAGATTGTCATTTTCGTTTGACTTGAAGTTCAGGATCCAGGCGGCCATTATTACCGTGGTCCTGATATCGCTGCTGGTGGTAGCCGTGGGGACCATCTATTACAACTCCCGCGAATATGTCAGCAGGCATCAGGCCGACCTGAATGAAAAAATGCAGGCCATCGCGGAAGAGATCAACATGCGTTTAAACACCGTCAATGATTTTACCCCCGACATCCGGAGCTGGCTCTGGAGCGAGCTGAGTGAAATGTCGAACATTTTTCTGACCGACATCAACATTTACGGGACCGACGGAAAGATGATCGCCACGTCGAGGCCGGAGATCATGAACCGCGGGATCATTTCGGACCGGATGGATTCAAAGGCCTTTTACGAGCTGACCGAGAATTACCGGATCAGGTACATGCAGCCGGAAAGAATCGGCGGTCTGGCATTTTTGTCAGTATACGAGCCGATCATTAACCATCAGGGGTCTTACCTGGGATTTAGCAATCTTCCTTATTTCTCGAAGGGTGATGAATTAAGGCAGGAAATCTCCACGTTCATCGTGGCTTTTATCAATTTATACGCGTTGCTCTTTTTTGGCAGCGTGATCGTGGCGGTGTTGCTGGCCAACAAGATCACGCTCCCGCTCAGCCTGATCCGCATCAAGTTGAAAGGGATTCAGCTTGGGAAGAAAAACGAACATATCAATTATTCGGGCGACGATGAAATCGGGGCCCTGGTTAAGGAGTATAACCGGAAAGTGGTTGAACTCGCCGAGAGCGCCGAGCGGCTGGCCAGGAGTGAGCGCGAGCTTGCCTGGCGCGAAATGGCCAAGCAGGTCGCCCACGAGATCAAGAATCCGCTGACGCCCATGAAACTCAACATCCAGTACCTCCAACGGGCAAAGACAGAAAACAGTCCGCATTACGATGAGTTTTTCAACCGGGTTACCCGGACCTTGATCGAACAAATCGACACCCTTTCGGATATCGCCACCGAATTCTCGAATTTTGCGAAGATCCCGGAGACGAAGAATGAGGTCTTCAACCTGGCGGAGAAGCTGAACGATGTGGCTGCGCTTTTCGAGTCAAACAGTCAGACCACCTTTACCCTGAACCTGCACGGCCTGACCGAGGTGCTGATCAATGCCGACAGGGAACAACTGTCGCGGGCGCTGATCAACCTGATCAAAAACGCCATCCAGTCGATCCCGCCCGGGCGCCGGGGTAAAGTCACCATCAGCCTCACCCAAAACGACGACTACGCCGTGATCACCGTCCGCGATAACGGCACCGGGATTCCCGAGGAGATCAGGCCTCAGATGTTCCGGCCTAATTTTACAACAAAAACAAGCGGTATGGGTCTGGGACTCGCCATTGTCATGAAAATCGCGGAGACCTTCCACTGGCGGATCTGGTATGAGACGGCCGTCGATAAAGGAACCGCCTTTTTCATTGAACTTCCGGTTTATAGCTGATCACGGTGGACAGTTGAGCTTTTTCGGTCAATAGGTAAAAAGGCGTAGCAGGAATACGGTTTTATGCTGTTTCATGCTGACGGCAAGTGGAGTAGCTTTACTTGAAAAACCGGCTATGACGCTTTATGAGCAACTCAGGCAAGATGTCCGTTTCGTGGAGGGACTCAAAGCCTGCATGAATTGTGGCGTATGCACCGCCATTTGCCCTGCTGCCGAATTCTTCGATTATGATCCCCGGATGATCGCCGTGGAGGTACAGTCGCGCGATGAGGCGCGGATAGAAAAGCTGCTGCGAAGTGAAACCATTTGGTACTGCGGGCAGTGCATGTCGTGCAAAACCCGCTGCCCGCGGGGAAACTGTCCCGGACTGATCATCAACGCCCTGCGGAAACTGTCCCAGGAACTGGGATACTTCACGGCAAGCCGCCGCGGCCGGCAACAATACGCCCTGAAAGAGGTGCTGATCACGAATATCCTGAACAAGGGATACTGCATCCATCCGGACAGCTTCATCCCTGAACGGCATCCTGAACAGGGGCCTGTCTGGAAATGGGTCTTTGAAAACAGGAAGGGGCTCTATGGGCGCCTCGGGGCGAACCTGGACCAGGACGGCCCGGGGACCCTGCGAAAAATCCGGAAGAACGTGCTCGGTGAACTCAGTGCCATCTTTGATGAATCGGGGGCCACCGGATTTCTTGACAAAATTGACGCTGCCAGCCGGGAAAAAGCGAAGGAAATGGGACTGATGGACGAGGGGGGCGGCATGGACCGGTATTTTATGCATGTGTACACAAGCAGTGAATTATGAAACATCAGGCTAAAGCCCGGATATGGGCCGACTATCAGAAACAGATCCCCGACGATCGTTTCTACTATCTCCGAAGTTGCATCCGGCAGAACTTGTTCCCCGGGTCGGAGCAGGCTTTTTTGCGCATCCTGCGAAACGAGCTGGGTAAAGCTATTTTCGACGATCCTGCCCACACGACCTGCGCCGGCATTGCTTATCATTCCGACCTGCTGCCCTTCGAAACCCTGCAAACCATCGCGGCCAGGCAATTTGCGTTAATGACGGGGGCGGGGTATCAACATGCGGCGGTTTCGTGTGTCACCTCGTTTGGCATTTATTCGGAGATCCTCGAAACGTGGAAAGAGTTTCCCGAAGAAGAAGCGAAAGCGAGGGAGCTGCTTTGGAAAGCCACAGGCAGGGAGTTTGAGGTGCCCAAAAGCGTCGTACACTGCAGTGATATCATCTATCATTTCAAAGACCGGATTGCTGCACGCCAAAAATATTTTCTTCGCAACCGGGAGACCGGTAAGCCGCTGAACCTGGTCGAGCATATCGGTTGTCATTACTCGAAAATGTTTCCGGGGAAAGGGGTGGGAGGCGCTGAATTCTCCTGCGTGTTGAGCGGCATG
>CAZANK010000253.1:0-6009 GCA_964486235.1 uncultured Prolixibacteraceae bacterium
CAGTCCCCAAATGTTTAAAAAGTCAACTACGCTCATCAAATCCGGCGATGCAGCCATTTGATGGAACAGATCCGAGAATATCCATCGTGACCCCAGCAGATATGCCTTTGCACTCCATCCGGGGGTCATCACCTTTGCAATTCCTTCGTACAGGAAATGCCAACCTACCAGAATTCGTAAACCTGTAAGTAAATAACCTGAATATTTTTTCATTTGCATTCTTATTTGTTTTTAATTATCAGCAATTGTAGATGAATCAATAACCAATGAGACCAATAGGTGCGTAATATTTACAACTGTCTTTATCATTTCTTTTCTTCTCTTTTGAACAACATGATAAAAAGCAACAGAATAATTAGTGAACTAAATGTAGTGATCACAAAAACAGGCTCCCAGTGGTAGACAGTTTTTAGATTGGCATTGCCGGAATAGTGACCAATCAACCAACCGTTGACAAGGGTCCCAAGAAAGAAACCAATGCCCCAGACTATAAAAGCCAAAAAACCCTGTGCCTGCGCCCTTAGTTCCTTCGGGGCTTTCCGGTCGGTATAAACCTGTCCTCCAACATAAAACAGCCCGAATATGATACCATGGACGAGTATCCCTAAAATATGAAGGGCATTTTCTCCCGTTACGATCCCCAAATAAAAAGACGCGTAACGTACCAACAGCGCAATAAGTCCAATAACCAAAGCCCATTTTATTCCAAGCCGGATGATGATTGTGGTGGCCACGATCATAAAGAAGATCTCGACCACCTGTCCAAAATTCATCGTAAAGGTGATAAACCTGAAATTCTGGCTTTGGAGAAACTCCGAACCATACACATGGTAAAGCGAGAAAGGGATCACGGACAACAAGGACAATACCATAAATACTAAAAAATTCCTATCCTTGAGCATTGAGAAAGCTCTGAATCCCAGTAAGTCCACAATGGTCGCCCGCTGTCCCCTGGCCACAGGCGGGGTTGACGGGAGCAACAGGTTCGAAAGACAGGCCAGCAAGCTGGTCGCTGCCCCACAGTATAAGGGCAAGGCGCTGCCATCAAATATCTTTACCTTAAAAATGCTCACCGCAACCAGGCTGAATACACCGGATGCGACCCAGCCGATTGAACCAAAAACCCGGATCCGGGGGAATTGCTCTGCTGAAGTATGGGCCATGGCAATTGAACTGGTCAAGCTCCACGATGGCATATAGCATAGCATGGCAAAGAGGATTACAACGAATAAGAGGTTCGGATCTGTTGTATTTGCCGCCCACATCAACAGGACGGCCGTTAACAGGTTTAATACTGCCAGTACCTTTTCGCTGTTGAAATGACGGTCGCCCAGCATTCCAACGATGGGTGAAGCCATGGAGCCAATGGCCATAGAACATAGTATCAGGGATTTTTGTGCACCACTCATGTTCAGGTTGGCCAGGTAGGCAGCCAATGGTATCCACCAAACGGCAAACGTAAGATATTGAAGGAACATCATGAACCCCAGATTCAGGATCACAGTTACTTTTGTCCCTTGCCCGATGGGATTTCCTGTTTTATCACTATACATTGGTTTATTATTCAGTTCATTTATATTCAATTACCAGAGGGCCGCATCACCATAAAAACTGCTTCCAAAGGATTAAGATCAAGGAGGTATTTAACCGGCAATGATACATCACTCAGTACATGTTGGCATTTTTTATGATTGTCTGGCCGATAAAGATCGATATTGGCCGCAGACCAATTCATCGTATTTCTTGTATCCAAAGATAAAGGCACCTGTATTTTAGAATCACTAATGTTTACAAAGCAATGACCGACAAGGCCTTCAGATGACAACCAGGAGCTTGTCTGTACAGCCTGTTCAGTAATAGGATTGGGATGCACATTTCCACCCATCTGTAGCGTGATCAAAGGGGAATTACACTCCAATGGATGTAGCATCTTCCCAAGAATCAGAAATCGATAGGCTTCTGATTCCAATAAACTCATGTGATTTCTAAGAAATGTTATCTGATCCGGATGTATATCTTCTACCGGAATTCGTGCACGGATAGACGGCATTTTGCCGGTAACCAGGTTGACAGCGTGATCCCTGGTCAAATTCAGATTTTTCTCTTTAGTGGCGCCAGAGCCTTCTCCACCATATACTATGGCATATTCATGATAGAGATAGGTAAAAAGCGGGATCCCTTTAGCCCCTGGGATATTCCGGTACCAAAAACCATCGCAATATTCCCTGGAATGGAAAGCGTCCAGAAATGGAATTAACTCTTCATGAACCTCTTCGTTAGTCAACATGAAGTCAGGCGACAATGACTTTCCATATTGACGCATATCAGACAATAAATTACGGAAAGACTGTGATTGATATGGTCCAATGCCCGGTTTATGCCCATGTTCGGTACTATAACATGCCGATGAGGCGCCACTGGTAGCCTGGTCCATTTGTAATATATCGACACCAAGCTTATGGAGGCTGTCAATTACCGAACGGAAATACATTTTAGTTTCCGGACTTGAAGGACAAAACTCGAAAGACCGGCGGTTTAATGTATTTTCTGCCAATACCTCAACCTTTAAATTACCAGCTTTGTCAATAACATAAGCCCCGGCGTATTTCTCTGAACCATCTATTTTTATATTTAAGCCTTTTGATTCTGTGGAGAACAATATTCCTGACAAATAAAAAAATGGAAAAAATCCATCTTTACGGATCTTTTTTATAACGGACTTCGCATTTGGTTCATCAAAGATTGGGAAATAGTCGCCGGCAGCCCAAACAAAGTGTTTTTCCCAATCCCAAATCATAGGAATGACAGGACCGTCTATCATCTTTCTCAGTGATTTAAAATGGTTGGGCATTTTAGGATAAAATGAACCAATTGTCTCACGTGATTTGCCATAAATCCTTGCCTGAACATTGTTTAAACAAACTCCATGCTTCCACCATTCCGGGATATCGGTACGTTGAACCAATGTTTTTGCACACCAGGGCTGGTTCACAGCCCATTTTTTATAAATATCGGCTGTTTGTTGCCATGTGCCGGATGTTACTCCCAAAGCAACGCGATAAGGGCTTATCCATTGCCCTTCCAAATTATCATTGATTTTATATTCATGTGAAAGAACAAATTTATTGCCTGACTTTTTAGCAATTCTAAGTGACCGGTTATAACCAACGGTATCCATACTTGCCATATAAATGCCATTTTCCCCATCCTGATATGAACAAAACTGGACAGATTGCAGACCAGGGAAGCTCCATTCTTTTGAATAGTCCTGCGGCCATCTTAACACGGGGTTTTCAATTAGTACTCCAGGGAAAGCAGGTGCAATTATAAAATCGTCATCCGGAGAATCAATTGCTGAAATTGTAATGTAAGGGAATTTAACCGAAGAAACCTTTTCTTTCCCGGGTTTAATTATTTTTAATGACCACCGGAAATAAGGTTCATCGTCATTCAAAATACCGTTTATATCGGCCTGCATAGTATGATCAGGCCCCAGTCCGTTGTAATGAATAAGAATATATTGCTCTTTTTCTTTGCGGGATACTTCAATAAAACCACTTTCTGAGTCACCACTTTTTATACGATAGGCCTGGCCATCAGAACTTACGACATCAAACAAAAAAAGAGTCTTGTCTGTATTCGGTTCTAACAAGTTTTTGCCTGTTTGCTTTTGTATTAACTCATCCAGGGAAGGAACCGGATCATTGATAAAAGTCAGCCTAATATATTTATTTTCAATGATTGTATTGTCATTTCTTTCTTTTGCGGTTACAAAGAAAATATTGAGTGATACCAATAACGCTATTGTGAGTAACCGAAATAGAACCGATATACGATATGGTCTACACATGACTTTTAAATTACTATGTTATTTATTTACAATTTTCTTGGATCTACCTGTTTTGTGAACCAAACCCTGAACCGCGAATATTCGTCATAAGTATTCCCGGCTGAGCTGTAATCACAAAAAGTAACAGTCTTTTCAAGATTGCCTTCTATTCCATAAGGTTCTAAAGTACAGTCTGCTGTGAATTGCATCCATACCCCATCTAGGCCTGTGCCTTTTATTTTTAGGTCCAAATAGCCATCTTCCCCTCTTATTGGGGTTACCCATGTATCAAGAGGCGGACCGGGCAAGCGGCTATCCTGTGCTAAAACTATTGGACCACGCATAATGGCAAGGTTTTCCGGTTGTTCTCCCAGTTTTTTCACCCTTCCCCTCATGTCAAGTTCAAGGCTTATTTCGTCACCATCTTTCCATGTCCTTTGGATAGTAGCATATTCACCTGATACTAATCCTGAGATTTGATTTCCATTTACATTCAAAGTATTTTGTTTGCTCCAGGCAGGATTCCTTATCCTAATGGCCATTTCTTCTTGTTTAGGCAATCCAAGCTTAATAGCGATCTTGCTATCGACGGGATAATCCGTAATTTGGGTAATTTGTATTTTTTGTTTTTTAGGGGTTTGCAGAATATAGTTGCCTCCGGCAAAGAGGTTCACCTGCACTCCATCGCTGCTACTCGTCACTGCTGCAAAAGGGAAAAGGAACAATGCCCGTGGCCCGTTCGCTTTGCAGCAATGGATACCCATACCACATTGCTCTTTCCGTTCAATTTTATATCCTGACAAAGGGGAATAATACCCCCAGGACGAACCATTCCGGGTCATAGCCCCCAAAAGGGCATTATAATATGATTGTTCAAATGCGTCTGCATATTTGGCTTCCCCTGTGAGGCGTAATAATTGTTGGGTCAATTTAATCCATGTCACGGTTACACAAGTTTCCTGGTAATGGTGGATGGGTACGGTCTGCAATTTCTTACCTCCAAACCAACATTCCATGGCAGAACCGGAACCAACGATGTTTATTTCAGTATCCCTGATGTTCTGCCAGGTCTTTTCAACAGATGTCAGGTATTCTTTATTTCCGGTAAGGCGGTATAACTCAAGTAATCCTTCGTAACAGGACATCATTTCATAAGCTTTTTGCCCTTGCTCAGGCCCATACCATTTGTCAGGTATCGGAAAGCGTTTTGAAACGTCAACACTTGCCTTGGAAATTAGCCGGGGACCGTCAGGTGTTTCCCACTGCCGGACAATTTCTTCAGCAAAATCAAGGTAACGCTTCTCTCCGGTACGTCCATACAATAAGCAAATTGGTTCCAGTACTGAAGACGCTGCCATTCCACGATGTGACCCTTTTTTTACAATCAAAGCATTTTTATCTGAAAGCTCCTTAATTAGGCAATCAGCTTCTTTTTCAGCAGCCTGCAAAGCTTTTTTATCCTTCGTCAGGTCATAATAGGCAACAAGGCCAAGCATACAGTATTTTCTTCCCCAGATATCCCAACCTTCGAGTCTTCTTTCTTCCGTGTAATTTCCAATGTAACCGTCAGGGGTTTGGGTAGCAATCAGGCCTGAAACTGCCTTGTCCAAAATATCTTTTAATTCCGGTGTCGGATGGTAGCGGTAAGCCAAAACGGCTGAGGTGAACCATTTCCCCCAGAATTCTGTCTGCCAGCAACTGGTCTCAGTCCGTTTCGTAAACGTTGCAACCAAGCGTTCATAGTCCTGGACAAGGATGCGGTTTTTGTAGGAAAGGGCTAATACATCACCAACATGACCAGTAACGACAGTCGATATCGCTGGCTCCAGATAATCTGTAACTGTTGTTACTTGTACTTTTTGATTTTGTTTTGAATTCTCTATGAATCCTGCAATCCCATCAGTAAAAAAGAGAAGGAACAAAATTGCAACCATATTATTCATAACTGTAAGTTCTTATTGGTTTATTATCGATTTAATATTGTCTCACTACTTTTCCCAATCGTCGGTCCTAAACGAAGAAGCTGGCAAGCCCTGCGTATTATAGAGTTCGCCTTCAACAAAATTTTCGAATGCATACATTAATCTTATCAATTGTTGCCCAGGCATTTTCAGGGGATTTGCCCGAATTATTATCATTCCCGCTATTTGATACATAGTAAGTAAGGCCTGTTGCGATAA
>CAZANK010000254.1:0-1626 GCA_964486235.1 uncultured Prolixibacteraceae bacterium
CGATATAAACTATTTTAACCTTGGCTACCGGACTGTCCCTGAAAAGAATTTCAGTCAGGTGATCTCCGAGACTTACTATGTCGCCCAGACTGTCGAAAATGAGATACCCGCGCGCCATTACTTCTTTGCCGTATGGGGATTGGAGAACCCAAAATGGAATCAAATAGAGGAGTTTAGAAAGTATATGTCGGAGGAAGCTGAAAAATTGAGCCATCCGGTTCTGGTGATGATCCGCTAAATTGAATAAAAGTCTTGAAAAAGCCGCACGTGCGGCTTTTTTTTTCAGCTCTTTTCTATCTTTATACCTGAATCTAAACGGAGCTTTCATGGCATTAAACTACATCTGGGTCTTCTTCTTCCTCGTTGCCTTTCTTGTCGGAATGATCAAATTACTGTTTCTGGGCGACACGGAGATTTTTCCGGCGATGATGAATTCAACGTTTGAAATGGCGAAAAGCGGTTTTGAAATTTCACTGGGACTGACCGGGGTCCTGACATTATGGATGGGGATCATGAAAATCGGCGAGGAAGGAGGTGTCGTGAAAGTTTTTTCGAAGCTGATCGGTCCTTTGTTTGCAAAGCTTTTCCCCGAATTGGGCAAAGATCATCCGGCTCACGGTTCCATCATCATGAATATCGCAGCCAACATGCTGAACCTGGATAATGCCGCAACACCCCTGGGATTGAAAGCGATGCGTGAAATACAGGAAACGAATCCCAATAAACACGTGGCCTCTGATGCGCAGATCATGTTTCTCGTTTTAAATACCTCGGGATTAACGATTTTGCCAATCAGTATCATGGTCTATCGTGCCCAATTGGGCGCTGCCAATCCCAGCGATGTCTTTATTCCGATTTTGCTGGCCACTTTTTTCTCCACGCTGGCCGGATTGGTATCGGTGGCATGGTACCAGCGGATTAATCTTCTGGACAAGACCATCCTGGCCTATTTGGGCGGATTGTCTGTCCTGATCGCGGGCATCATTCTCTATTTTTCAACCCTGGAGAAGGAGCAGATCACGGCCATATCGGCTGTAGCCAGCAACCTGATCCTGTTTGCCGTGATTATTTCGTTCATCGTACTTGCCTTACGAAAGAGGATCAATGTCTATGAAGCGTTTATCAGCGGTGCGAAAGATGGGTTCAAGACGGCGGTGATGATCATTCCTTATTTGATTGCCATTTTGGTGGCGATTGGCGTATTCCGGACTTCCGGAGCAATGGACTGGCTGATCGGCGGGATCGGATGGTGTTTCTCGCAGGTTGGTGTGAATACGGATTTCGTGGATGCCTTGCCAACCGCGTTGATGAAGCCGCTGAGTGGCAGCGGCGCACGCGGAATGATGGTTGATGTTCTAAAAACCTTTGGGGCCGATTCGTTCGTGGGACGGGTCGCCTGTATTGTTCAGGGATCGACGGATACGACGTTTTATGTGCTGGCCGTCTATTTTGGCTCGGTCGGTATCCGGCAATCCCGGTATGCCCTGACTTGCGGACTCATCGCCGATTTTTTTGGAATAGTCGCAGCCATCCTGATGGGCTATCTGTTCTTTCATTGACCATTATTCATTCACCGGAGTCGGATGATTGGGGGAGATGATCAGATAAGCGTAGTGTTTCTTTTCA